>NZ_JAIWOF010000185.1 GCF_020217025.1 Flavobacterium sp.
TATGCCAACGCGTAATGCTAGAAACGGAATGTTATTCACGGCTCACGGAACAATGAACATGAAAAACAAAAAGTGGGCTGAAGATTTTTCGCCAATTGACGAAATGGGACACACTTGGGTTGATACCGAATATTCAAAAGCGTATCTTAGACACTTGTTTGCTGCAGATGAATTTTTGGCTAAACAAATTGCAACCATTCACAACTTAGGTTTTTACATGTGGTTAGTACGCGAGGCTAGAAGACAAATTATTGCCGGAACGTTCAGAGAATGGAAAGATAAAATGGTGATTCAAATGAGTCAACGATTATAAATTCAGCCAATGAAAATAATAGATAAATACATTTTAAAACGCTATTTGGTCACTTTTTCGGTGATGTTAATTATGTTTATTCCAATTGGAATTACGATCGACGTTTCAGAAAAAGTAAACAAAATGATTGAAAAGAAAATTCCATTTTTTGATATTTTAGTTTATTATGGAGATTTTACAATATATTTTGCGAACCTTTTATTTCCGATTTTCCTGTTTTTATCTATCATTTGGTTTACTTCTAAATTAGCTAACAATACTGAAATTATTGCGATTTTAAGTTCTGGAATATCATTTTCAAGATTTTTAAGACCTTTTATTTATGGTGCTGTTATTGTTTCTCTTTTTGCTTTATTAATGGGATTCTTTTTGGTGCCAAAAGCAAGTAAAGGATTTAATGATTTTAGATATCAAAACTTAAAAGGAAACTCACAAACCAGAGAGACAGCTGATATTTTCAGACAAATAAAAAAAGAAGGGAAGTTAGAAGAAAATATCTATGTGAGCAATTACAATTATTTATCACAAACAGGTTTCAATTTTACTTTTGAAAAATTTAAGGATAATGTTTTGGTAGAAAAAGTAACAGCTAATCGAATTCGTTACAATGATGTTACAAAGCGTTATACTTTGTTTAACTACAATCAAAGAATTGTTGGAGAAACTAATGATCAGATAATATCAAGTGATAAAATTACGAAACAATACAATTTTGAACCCGATGATTTAACTCCTGTAGTTTATGTTGCTGAAACAATGACGATTGGACAGTTAAATGCTTTTATTAACAAAGAAAGAGAAAGAGGTAATGCAAACATAAATACCTATTTAGTAGTTTTTTATAAGAAATTTAGTTTACCAATTTCTGCATTTATCTTAACTATTATTGCTGTTGCCGTTTCTTCTATGAAGAGAAGAGGTGGAATGGGAGTCAATCTTGCCATCGGAATTGTTATTGCTTTTACTTTTATTTTCTTTGATAAAGTTTTCGGAACTTTAGCTGAAAAATCGAGTATTCCTCCTTTTTTAGCGGTGTGGTTTCCTAACCTAGTTTTCGGAATTTTAGCAGCCTACTTACTTCGCAATGCAAAACGATAACTTAAAAAGCTACTTACATCTTCATGTAATTGTATTTATTTGGGGATTTACCGCCATTCTTGGCAAACTAATTTCGTTAGAAGCCTTAGATTTGGTTTGGTATCGAATGCTTTTTGCTTCAGTCATCATGACTTTTGTTGTGCTTTTTAATAAAGAAAAAGTAAAAGTGCCTTTTAATATACTTGTAGGATTTGTTGTTTCCGGAATTATTATTGCAGCGCATTGGCTTACATTTTATCAAGCTATTAAGGTTTCTAATGTATCGATAACTTTGGCTTGCTTGTCAACGGGTGCTTTTTTTGCCTCCATTTTAGAACCAATTATTCACAAAAGAAAAATTATTTGGTACGAATTGCTTTTCGGTGTAATTGTGGTGGTAGGATTGGGAATTATTTTTAATGTAGAAACTAAATACAAAACTGGAATTTATTTAGCCGTTTCTTCTGCTTTTTTATCGGCTTTATTTTCGGTAATTAATGGGAAATATGCTAAAGAATATGATCCTAATATCATCTCACTTTACGAGTTATCGAGTGGTTTTTTCTTTATCAGTATTTACTTGTTTTTTGCTGGAAGTTTTACGCCTGCTTTCTTTGCATTATCCATTAACGACTTGATTTGGTTATTCTTATTGTCATCTATTTGTACAGCCTATGCTTTTTCGGCATCCGTTAAGGTAATGAAATTTTTGAGTCCGTTTACCGTAATGCTAACCATTAACTTAGAACCCATTTACGGAATCATTTTAGCGTTGCTTATATTTAAGGATGGAGAAGAAATGACACCTTTGTTTTATGTAGGTGCACTTATAATTTTAGCCACTGTTATAGCTAACGGAATTGTAAAAAGTTATAAAAAACTAACAACTAATTAACGATTAGTTTACTAAAGTTAATTGAAAATTTTATCTTTGTAACAACAAACACAAACCCTAATAAACCGATTATGGAATATTTAGATTTTGAATTACCAATTAAAGAGCTTGAAGACCAATTAGATAAATGTCAAATTATTGGTCAAGAATCAGATGTTGATGTGTCTAACACATGTAAGCAAATTGAGAAGAAATTAGAAGAAACTAAGAAAAAAATATACAAAAACCTTACGGCTTGGCAACGTGTACAATTATCACGTCATCCTAATCGTCCATATACATTAGAGTATATTACAAATTTAACTAATGGAACGTTTTTAGAACTTTTTGGAGACAGAGGTTTTAAAGATGACAAAGCGATGGTTGGAGGTTTAGGTCAAATAAACGGTCAATCTTTCATGATTATTGGACAGCAAAAAGGTATTAATACGAAAATGCGCCAATATAGAAACTTCGGGATGGCAAATCCTGAAGGATACAGAAAAGCATTACGTTTAATGAAAATGGCAGAGAAATTCAATATTCCTGTTTTAACATTAATCGACACTCCAGGAGCTTATCCAGGTTTAGAAGCTGAAGAACGAGGTCAAGGTGAAGCTATTGCAAGAAACATTTTCGAAATGGCTCGTTTGAAAACTCCTATTATTTCAATTATTATCGGAGAAGGAGCTTCAGGTGGAGCATTAGGAATTGGAGTAGGAGATAGAGTTTATATGTTAGAAAACACTTGGTACTCTGTAATTTCTCCAGAATCGTGTTCGTCAATCTTATGGAGAAGTTGGGAATATAAAGAACAAGCTGCTGAAGCTTTAAAATTAACTTCATTCGATATGAAAAAACAGAAGTTAATCGACGATATTATTCCAGAACCACTTGGCGGTGCTCACTACGACAAAGAAACTACATTTAAATCGGTTGCTGAGTATGTAACTAAAGCTTTTAATGAGTTAAAAGATTTATCAACAAAAGATTTAGTGGCAAAACGAATGGATAAATATAGCAAAATGGGTGAATTCAAAGAGTAATCACTTGTTTTCAATTATAAATAAAAATCCGAAGCCACAAGTTTCGGATTTTTTTTGGCTTATCAACACTTTTTTTAAGTTATTAACAGTTGGGTATTAAGAACTCAAAACGTTTTTTTGTAAATTTTGGTTAACTTCGCAATATGGAAAATGTCAGAAATATGAACCCGATAAAAGTAGATAAAACTACGATTATCAATTTGGAAAAAGGAAAACTACCTCCTCAGGCGTTAGACCTAGAAGAAGCGGTACTTGGTGCCATGATGATTGATAAAAAAGGGGTAGATGAAGTAATTGATATTTTACAACCAGACGCCTTTTATAAAGACGCACACAAGTACATTTTTGAGGCTATAGTTCAGTTGTTTAACGAAACACAGCCTATCGACTTATTAACCGTTTCGGCTCAATTAAAGAAAAACGGAAAACTAGAACTTTCAGGTGGTGATTTTTACTTGATTCAGTTAACGCAAAAGATATCTTCTTCGGCTCACATTGAGTTTCACTCGCGTATTATTCTTCAAAAATTCATCCAAAGAAGTTTGATTAAAATTTCAAGCGAAATTATTGAAGAATCGTATGATGAATCTACCGATGTGTTTGATTTATTAGATAAAGCGGAATCAAAATTATACGAAGTAACGCAAGGAAATATCAAACGTAGTTCGGAAACTGCACAAAGTTTAGTGATTCAGGCAAAAAAACGCATTGAAGAAATTGCAGGTAAAGAAGGTTTGAGTGGAATTCCAACAGGATTTCACAATTTAGATAAATTAACTTCTGGATGGCAACCTTCGGATTTAATTATTGTGGCTGCTCGTCCCGGTATGGGTAAAACGGCTTTCACCTTATCAATGGCTCGAAATATGGCTATCGATTATGGTGCGCCAGTGGCATTTTTCTCATTAGAGATGTCATCTGTACAGTTAATTACACGTTTGATTTCGTCTGAAACTGGATTGTCATCGGAGAAATTAAGAACCGGAAAATTAGAAAAACACGAATGGGAGCAATTGTCTATCAAAGTGAAAGACTTAGAAAAAGCTCCTTTGTTTATTGATGATACACCATCGTTATCGATTTTTGATTTACGCGCAAAAGCAAGACGTCTTTCATCGCAATATGGTATTAAAATGATTGTAATCGATTACCTTCAATTAATGACCGCTGGTGGAAATGGAAAAGGAGGCGGAAATCGTGAACAAGAAATTTCAACTATTTCGCGAAATTTAAAAGCATTAGCAAAAGAGTTGAACGTTCCGGTAATTGCACTTTCACAGTTATCACGTGCCGTGGAAACTCGTGGTTCTAGTAAACGTCCATTACTTTCCGACTTAAGGGAATCAGGAGCAATTGAGCAAGATGCCGATATCGTATCGTTTATTTACCGTCCAGAATATTATAAAATTGACGAATGGGATGACGAAGAACGTTCGCCAACACAAGGTCAAGCCGAGTTTATCGTAGCAAAACACCGTAATGGTGGTTTAGATAACATTAGATTGAAATTCATTGGTAACTTAGGAAAGTTTGATAATTTAGATGATTTTAGTTCACCTTTCGATGCATTGCCATCAAAAATGAATTTAGACGATAGTAATCCATTTATTACGCCAAATTTACCAACACCAAATGAAGCTTTTGGTAGCACAATGAATTCATATGATGATGATTCAGATGTCCCTTTTTAGGATGAAAAATAGATAAAATAATAAAACAGGCCATCAGCCTGTTTTTTTTATTAATTTTTTTACTACATTTATAATTCAATTATAAAAAACCTCAAAATATGTCAGATTTTACAATTACTCTCGATGAAGCTCAAAAATGGGCAACTTCATGGAGAACCAATCCTCCAGAAGATTTAGCAAAAGGTCATTTAATTCCAGGCGAAGCCTTATCAGAATTATTAGCAACAGAAGGTGTTGTTAATGTGAGAGCTTATATGGGAGTTGACACAACAGGAACACAAAAATTAATGTTTGTAGGCGTTGATGCTGATGGAAAAGATTTAATAGATGCTAATCACTTAATTTATGACAATACACAACCTTGTCCAAAGAATTGTGATCCAACGAGTCCTCTTTATAATCCATAGTAGATAGTATTGAAACCTTCATATTATTTATACATAACGTCAGCAATATTATGCTTACTTTATCTTATAGGCTTTTTCAGGAACGGAAAAGTCTATAAGATTTTTACAATATATCTTGTTGGTGTTCTAGTAATTGATTTTATTAGTTCAAAATTGTATAGCTGGTTCAGAATTTACAATGTTTTTATGCAACATTTTTATGAATTGTTTCAATTTGTAATCTTAAGTTATTTTTTTTCTTTATTGTTAAAAACAAGAGCACAATTATTTACCGTCTATATTATTCTAATTGTACTTCCAATATTTTTATTAGCACGTTATCTTATAGATCCTAATTTGTTTTTTGAATATAATCTATTAGAAACATATTTAACAACAATGCCTTTGATTGTTTATTCAAGTATGCATTTGTATAATAATCTTGGGGAAAAATCAGATTTTTATTATGGTAATCTTGGCTTATTGTTTTATTTATTTACAAGTACTTTTATTTTTTTATTTTACAGATTACTTTCTGTTTTTGATCTTGAAGAAAAAATAAATGATCTGATGGTTAATTTAAACATTACGTTACAATACATAAAATTTGCATTTTTCTTTTATCAGTGGAAATTAATATATTTTAATAAAGATGAACGCAATTAATTTAGAAAATAACGAAATAATCCAAGTGGTATTTTTTATATTACTTGCTTTTATATCCATGTTTTTGGTACTGATTTTATTTTTCTATTTTTCTAGAAAGAAAATCGTTCAAATTGAAGTTGACAAGAAAAATTTAGAAATCGACCATCAAAAAGAACTTCTTAACTCGGTTTTAATTACTCAAGAAGAAGAACGCAAACGCATTGCTCAAGATTTACATGACGATATTAGTTCGAAATTGAATGTCGTTTCTTTAAATAGTCATTTATTAAAAACTCCTAATCTAAACGAAACAGAACAACTTGAAATTACCAATAATATCATTGAATTAACTCAAAAAGCTCTAGAAAATTCCCGTCGCATTGCACACGATTTATTACCACCCGTTTTAGAGAAATTTGGACTTCATGCCGGAATTGAAGAACTCGTAGAAGAGTTTAATAGCACCAAAACTGTTAAAGTTTCTTACAAAAACCAAATTGAATTCGAAAGCTATCCTATTGAAAAACATTTACATATATTTCGTATACTTCAAGAATTGTTAAATAATTCGCTTCGACACGGAAAAGCTACTGAAATTTCAATTCAATTTACTAATTTCGATAACCGAAAAACCTGTACTTATATTGATAACGGATTAGGTTTTGATAGTTCAAGTGAAGAAAATCAAAAAGGTTTGGGAATGAAGAACATTGAAAGTAGAATTAACTTCTTAGGAGGAGATTTCAATTTCACTTCAAAACCAAACAAAGGAGTAAAAATGGTGTTTAATTTCAACTAATGGAAAATAAAATTAAAATTATTTTAGCGGACGATGAAGAGTTATTCAGAAAAGGAATCTATTTCCTGCTTCAGCGCGAGCCTAATTTTGAAATTATTTTCGAAGCTTCTAACGGAAGTGAATTAGTTGAACATTTAAAAACTTCAACAGAACTTCCAGATATTATCATGATGGATTTAAAAATGCCGTTGTTAAATGGAGTGGAAGCAACAAAACTTATTCACAAAGATTTTCCTGCTATTAGAATCATTGCTTTAACAAGTTACAACACTAAATCGTTTATTGCAAATATGATTAACGTTGGTGCAGCATCGTATTTGGTTAAGAACGCTTCGCCAGTAGATATGATTAAAACTGTTAACGAAGTAGCACAAAAAGGTTTTTACTATAATGAAATCGTGATGGAAGTAATTCATCAAAACATGATTTCAAATGCATCTTCGAGAACTGTTTTAGATGAAGATTTTTTAACAGAAAGAGAAAAAGAAGTATTGGAATTAATTTGTAAACAATACAGTTCGGCTGAAATTGGAGAAATGCTAAGCCTAAGCACGAGAACAGTAGATGGCCATAGAAACAACCTTTTGCTAAAAACAAATTCTAAGAATATGGCAGGATTAGTCATTTTTGCCATTCAAAATAAAATCATCAACTTAGAAGATTCTAATAATGATATTGAATCTTAATTTGTTTTTTTAATACTGCAAATTAATAAGTTCTACAGAATTGAAAAACTAAAACAAAATACACCAGGATAGTTATAATAAGTACTATATATCCGATTCTTTTTAACAATTTCATTTCTTTCGAGTTTATTAACGATAAATTACTACTGTTTGTGTTCATCTTTTCTATTATTTTGATACATGTCAAAACTAAAGCAAAAAATATTCCTGTGTAAGAGTAAAAATACCTGATTTTCAAATCAGGTATTTTTACGGGGGTAACCAGGTATTTTTACGGGGGTAGTACTTTAACATTTCTGTAAATGATATTTCAGAGAAATGTTTTAAATTAGTCGATTATCTAATTAACCATGAAAATTAAAGGTTTAAACCTATATATTATATTGTTTTTGCTTTGCTCTTTTTCGAGTAGAGCGTCGTTTGTATTGTTGCCAATGGAAGCCGAAGGGCAACAAAATCACTTAAAAGCATACGGAATTACCTATTGGGCTTTAGATAAAAGTTACAAAGTAAGTTGGTTGTTAAATTATAGAGGCGGTTCCTTTTTATTGCCAGACGCTCCCGAAATTAGAAAAGAATGTCAAATTAGAGGCGTAACTTTTGAAGTATTATCGGATGCAGCAACGAATTCAATTTTAGAAGATATCAGTTCGCCATCACAAAATATGGAAACGGTAGTTTTGGAGAAAGCACCTAAAATTGCAGTTTATACGCCTAAAGGCAAACAACCTTGGGACGATGCAGTAACTATGGTGTTAACGTATGCCGAAATTCCTTACACCGAAATTTACGATGAAGAAGTGTTGTCTGATCAATTATTGTTATATGATTGGTTGCATTTGCATCACGAAGATTTTACCGGACAATATGGGAAGTTTTTTGGAAATTACAGAAGTACTCCTTGGTACATCCAACAAAAAGCTGATGCGGAAGCCTTGGCTAAAAAGTTAGGCTACAATAAAGTTTCAGAAGAAAAGCTGGCAGTTGCAAAAAAAATCAGAGATTTCGTAATTGGTGGTGGCTTCATGTTTGCGATGTGTTCGGCAACTGATAGTTTTGATATTGCGCTGTCAGCAGAAGGTGTTGATATTTGCGAACCTATGTTTGATGGTGACGATTCAGAAGCTAATTATCAAACTCGTATTGATTACAATAGTACGTTTGCTTTTAAGGACTATAAATTAGAACGTAATCCGATGGTTTATGAATTTTCCGATATCGATACTACGGAACAACACGGAAAAGGCGCTTTTTCTATGGATAAAGATTACTTCACTTTGATGGAATATTCTGCTAAATGGGATCCAATTCCAACGATGTTATGCCAAAATCATACGCAATTGGTAAAAGGTTTCATGGGACAAACCACTGCTTTTGATGCAGAGAAAATCAAATCCAACGTTTTAGTGATGGGAGAATGTAAAATCAACGGAGAAGCAAGATACATTCATGGAACCAAAGGAAAAGGAATGTTTACGTTTTACGGAGGTCACGATCCAGAAGATTACCAACATAGAGTAGGAGATGCCCCAACGGTTTTAGATTTACATCCAAACTCTCCAGGCTATCGTTTGATTTTAAATAACGTATTGTTTCCAGCGGCTAGAAAGAAAAAACTAAAAACCTAATTCCTATGGAAAACAAATATTTATTTTCTTTTGTTATTAGTCTATTTGGATTATTTTTTTTAGTTTTCAATACGATTCTTTTTTTGAGAAATAGTCAGATTAAAAAACAAATTTCAAAAGTTTTATTAATTTATTTAGTTACTCTTTCTATTATTGAAGTAGCTTGTCATATTATTGGAATATTGCAACCCAATTCTAATTTCTTTATATCCCACTTTTATTTCATTTTTCAATTTACTTTTTTGAGTTATCTCTATCATAAACTTATTGGAAGTAATTTTATAAGTAAAATTATCTTGTCTGTTTATCTAATTCAAATGACGATTTTAGCAGTCATGTACATTTTTGACCCGAGTTTGTTTTGGAGATTTAATGAATACGAAATTATAGCAACATCCTTTATTTTAGTTGTATATGCTTTTTATTTCATTTATAAAGAAATGGATAAGGTACATTATTACTATAATTTTTCAATTGGATTGATTTTATACCTTCTTTGTAGTGTGTCTATTTTTCTTTATGGGAATCTAGAATTAGTTTTAATTGAAAATCCTCATATTGATATCTGGATTTTCAATACCGTTTTTTATATCATATTTCAATTTATGATATTTAGAGAATATGCTTTTTTTACTTCTAAATTACATAAAAACGATAATGAAGAAGATGATGTTTTATTAGGTGATTTATAAAAGGAATTAACTTTTGAGGATATCCTTAATAATCATCCTATGATGTTTGGTGTGCAATACTAAAAAGTGCTCCGTTTCCTTTTTATTTAAAACTCCAAAAAACGGATGCGGAAAATGAGCATTTTTATCCAAACTTTTCCAATTTTTTATATTTTCTCTTACGCTTTCTAAACTTAAAGCCAAAGTTTCAGGAGAAATTTCACCTTCAGGTCTTACAATCTTGGGAGCTTTAGCTTTTCCTCTCGGAATTTTTTTTGCCACAGACATAATTAGAAATCGATTAAAATTAAAATGCCATTGGTATTCCGTTGGGTTCGAATGTTTACAAGCCGTAACAATTTGGTCAATCGTTTTTAAACTATGCGCAATATGCCAACCCACACTTCCCGAAGAAACCGCTAAATTCACCTTGTCAAAAGACGAAATATCTGATTGTAATTTGTCTAAAAGCTTGTGTAATTCTTGCATAATGTTATTTGTTAATGTATTACTCTTACCGTCACTTCGAGTGTTTTGTATTTGTAAATCCTAAGATTTATAAATGCAAAATGTATCGAGAACTATAGAAACGCTTTAAATCCTTTCACCTTTTACCTAATACCTTTTTAAGATACGAAAGTAACCGTGAAATTTGTCAAGCTGAATTTGTTTCAGCTTCTCAAAGTAGATTCCGAAACAAGTTCGGAATGACAAAAAGTGTTATTTCTATTCCTTAAACGTCCAAAACAAAATTCTACTCACTTTATTCCCATGTTTCATTTCCACAATTTGGTACGTAGCTTTTACTTTTTTAAGATGCGAAAGCAACGGTTTCAAATTATCCTTTTTAGAAACTAAGGATGAAAACCATTTGACTTGCGTTTTAAAATGCACACTTTCATAAATCATATTGCTGATGAAAGTGAGTTCGCCACCTTCGCACCAAAGTTCTGAATTTACGCCACCAAAGTTCAATGTTGGTTTTTTCGAATCTTCAATCCCTAAGTTTTTATTTTTTCGAATCGTGCCTTTATTTGCCTCTTCTTTCGAACTATGGAAAGGCGGATTACAAATCGTCATATCAAATTGATCTTCTGGAAGAATGATATTCTTGAAAATGTTTCGTTTTGAAGTTTGCAATCGCAAAACAACGTTTTCTTTTAATTTCTGATTCGAATTGATATTTTCCTGAGCTGCTTCAAAAGCTTGTTTGTCAATTTCACTTCCCACAAAACGCCAATCGTATTCTGAAACACCAATAATCGGATAAATACAATTCGCTCCAATTCCGACATCTAAAATGCGAATTTTATGCTTGGTTTGAATCGTTCCATACGTATCTGCTAAAACATCGGCAACTTGATGAATGTATTCTGCGCGTCCAGGAATAGGCGGACAAAGAAATCCTTTTGGAATATCCCAATTTTTCAAACCATAATAGTGAAACAACAACGCTTTGTTCAACATTTTCACCGCATCAGGATTCGCAAAATCAATCGTTTCGGTGCCAAATTCATTTACCGCAACAAATGGCGCTAAATCAGGATTAGCCGCAATTAGAGTTTTAAAATCGTAATTGCCGTGGTGTTTGTTTTTCGGATGAAAGCCGGTGATGGTTTTGGTAGTGTTCAAAGTATTGTTTTTAAAGTGTAAAGGTATTGAATTCTGGGGAATAATAAATGAATGCGTTTTGGAAAGGTTTTTAATGTTTTGAATTAAATTTCTTATATTTGAATTATTACAATTATAGAGTTTTATGTATGTGATTATATGAACGAGATAGAAGTAATTTTTGCCAAAATCAAACTTAAAAAAAGAAAACCCTCAAATAGATGAAAATATTTATATCTCATTCTTCCGCAAATAAAGATTACGGTAATGCATTAGTTGAGTTGCTCAGAGGAATTGGAATAACTGAAGATGAAATAGTTTTTACAAGTAATACTGCTTATGGAATTCCAATAGGGCAGAATATATTTAATTGGTTGAAATCTCAAATTACCGAGAAACCGTTTGTAATATATTTACTTTCAAAAGAATATTATTCAAGTATTGCATGTCTGAATGAAATGGGTGCGGCATGGGTAATTGAAAATGAACACGCAATGTTATTCACTCCGAATTTTGATCTTTCAAGTAAGGAGTTTAGAGAAGGTGCTATTGATCCAAGAGAAATTGGCTTTTATATAAATGACGAGGAAAGATTACTGTCATTTATCCAACACTTAGAAGCATATTTTAATATTTCAAAAAAATCAGTTATTATTAATCAAAAAGTTAAAAAGTATTTATCTGAAATTGAATCCATAGTTAGAGAATCTTCGAAGGCAACTAATCTTCTTAAGTTACCAACAACTGATAAACCGAAAGAAGTTGAGGTCAAAACTCCTGTTATCAATGAAAATAATATTGAGAAAACTGCCATTGAATTAAAAAGGGAGATTGAAAATAATGATGATTTATATTCAAAATTTTTAAATGATATTTTGTCTGGCAAATTAAAAGATGAGGAATTAATCTTAATTCATTATTTAAATGATACTGGTCGAGGTAAGCTTATGATTGGTTGGCAAGAGCATATTGAGGTTAACAATATTAAAGATTGGGAGGATATTAAAGAAATTGATAATATTTTGTCTAACAAATATGAATCTGCGGTTAGAAAAATTGGATTAAGAGGTTTCACAGAAGTTTCTGCAGTAACAAGTGGTGGAAATGCGAAAGAAGTTAAATTAAAAGCTGAAATTGAATCGAACATTATTGATTTACCGAAAGAAATTCTAGATTTTATAACATCATATTTGAAAAAAATCCCAGCAAAGCCGAAGAAAGATTTGTGGGAAGATGAAGGATTACCATTTTAAAAGAATAAACCCGATAGCGCGGAATTGCATTCCGTGCCCACAATCAAAACAACATCAAATAAAAAACCCCGATTTTCATCGGGGTTTAATATATAAGTAAGATAAACTGAGTTAGACGTAATTATTTAATTTTGTTAACGATAGCTGTGAAAGCAGCTGGGTGGTTCATAGCTAAATCAGCAAGAACTTTACGGTTCAATTCGATATTGTTAGCTTTTACTTTCCCCATAAATTGAGAATAACTCATACCATGTAAACGTGCACCAGCATTGATACGCGTAATCCATAAAGCACGGAAATTTCTTTTATTTTGTTTTCTATCACGGTAAGCATAAACCATTGCTTTTTCTACCGCGTTTTTAGCTACAGTCCAAACGTTTTTACGTCTTCCAAAGAAACCTTTGGCTTGTTTTAATACTCTTTTTTTTCTAGCTTTAGTAGCTACTGAATTTGTTGCTCTTGGCATAATTTTAAATGTTTTTTGCAGTAAGGCGGTTTCTCAACACTTATAAACTTCGTACTTTGTATTTCATACTTCGTACTTCGTTCAGCCCACTCCAGGGTTACTAAATTGTTTTAACCAACAACGATTAAATTAAATTTAATTGTTGTTTAATGCTTCTCTCATCTGTTGGGTGAACCAATGTAGAGTGAGTTAAAGCTAATTTACGCTTTTTAGATTTTTTAGTCAAAATGTGACTTTTAAAAGCGTGTTTTCTTTTGATCTTTCCAGAACCAGTAACTTTGAATCGTTTCTTAGCACTAGATTTTGTTTTCATTTTAGGCATTTTCTTCCTGTATTTATAATCTATCTTACTTATTATTTTTCAAAAGAGTTTGCTGGGCAATCTCTTATTTTCCTTTTTTCTTCGGAGCAATGTACATAATCATACGTTTTCCTTCTAAAACTGGCATCGCTTCTACTTTTCCAAACTCTTCCAATTCTTGAGCCAAACGTAATAATAAAATTTGTCCTTGCTCTTTGTAGATAATCGAACGTCCTTTGAAGAATACAAATGCTTTTAATTTAGCACCATCTTGTAAAAATTTAAGGGCATTCTTTTTCTTAAATTCATAATCATGCTCATCTGTTTGAGGTCCAAAACGAATCTCTTTAATTACAATCTGAGTAGATTTTGCTTTAAGTTCTTTATCTCTCTTCTTTTGTTGGTACAAAAACTTACCATAATCCATCAATTTACAAACGGGTGGCTCAGCATTTGGAGAAATTTCTACCAAATCAACTTCTTGCTCTTCAGCTAAACGAAGGGCTTCCGCTATTTTGTAAACTCCAGGCTCAATGTTTTCGCCTACTAAACGTACTTCAGGAACACGAATCAAATTGTTGATACGGTGCGCTGCTTTTTTCTCTTCGCGAGGTTGAAAACCTCTGTTGTTTCTAATTGCTATGGCTTTAAGATTTTAGTTAAACTTAAAATTGTTTTAATGTTTTATTGATTTCTTCGTTTATCATTGCAGCAAATTGCTCAATAGTAACCGATATATTTCCTTTTCCTTCTTGTCCGCGTTGTCTCACAGAAATGGTTCCGTTTTTCTCTTCTTCCTCGCCAACAATCAGCATAAACGGATATTTATTCATTTCCGCTTCTCTAATTTTCTTACCGATTGTTTCGTTTCGGTTGTCAATTAGGGCGCGAATTTCGTGATTTTCTAGCAAATCTAAAACTTTTTTCGCATAATTTTCATATTTCTCACTCAAAGACAAGATTATAGCTTGCTCTGGCATCAACCAAATTGGGAAATTTCCTGCCGTGTGTTCCAATAAAATAGCGATAAAACGTTCCATCGAACCAAAAGGTGCTCGGTGAATCATAACTGGGCGATGTAACTTGTCATCCGCACCTTTATAAGACAATTCAAAACGCTCTGGTAAATTGTAATCTACCTGAATGGTTCCTAATTGCCAACTTCTGCCTAAAGCATCTTTTACCATGAAATCCAATTTCGGACCATAGAAAGCGGCTTCACCAGATTCAATCACATAATTCAATCCTTTATCTTTCGCTGCACTGATAATTGCATTTTCTGCTTTTTCCCAGTTTTCAACGCTACCTATATATTTATCCGGATTGTCTAAATCACGAACCGATACTTGAGCCGTAAAGTTTTCAAATCCTAACGAACCAAAAACGTACAATACCAAGTCGATTACATTTTTGAACTCAGCATCTAATTGATCAGGCGTACAGAAAATATGCGCATCATCTTGAGTAAATCCTCTAACACGAGTCAATCCATGTAATTCACCCGATTGCTCATAACGATACACTGTTCCAAATTCTGCATAACGCTTAGGTAAATCTTTGTATGACCAAGGTCTTGCATTGTAAATCTCACAGTGGTGTGGACAGTTCATTGGTTTTAACAAGAACTCTTCGCCTTCTGCTGGAGTATGAATTGGTTGGAAACTATCCGCACCATATTTAGCATAGTGTCCAGAAGTTACATACAAGTCTTTCATCCCAATATGAGGCGTAACTACTTGTTCGTAACCTGCTTTTTTCTGCGCTTTTTTTAAGAATTGTTCTAATCTATCGCGCAAAGCAGCTCCTTTTGGCAACCATAAAGGTAAACCTTGACCTACTTTTTGTGAAAAATGGAATAATTCTAATTCTTTTCCTAATTTTCTATGGTCGCGACGTTTTGCTTCTTCTAATAATTCTAAATAATCGGTTAAGTCTTTTTGTTTTGGGAACGAAATTCCGTAAACACGAGTTAACTGCTTGTTCTTTTCATCACCTCTCCAGTAAGCTCCTGCTACCGATAAAATTTTCATCGCTTTGATAATACCTGTATTCGGAATATGACCACCACGACACAAATCGAAGAAATTCGAATGATCGCAAAACGTAATCGTTCCGTCTTCTAAATTCGAAATTAATTCAGTTTTGTACTCGTTATTTTTATAAACTTCCAATGCTTCCGCTTTTGAAACCGGACGCATTTTAAATTCATGCTTCTCTCTCGAAATTTCTAACACACGGTCTTCAATCTTTTTAAAATCCGCATCTGTAATTTTTTTATCACCAAAATCTACGTCGTAATAAAAACCATTATCAATCGCAGGTCCAAGTGTTAATTTAATACCAGGAAACATTTCTTCCAATGTTTGCGCCATTACGTGCGAAGTCGAATGCCAAAAAGCTTTTTTACCTTCTTTGTCATTCCAAGTATATAATATAAGTGTACCGTCCGTCGTTAAGGTCGTCGTCGTTTCAATAGTGGTACCATTATAGGAAGCCGAAATCACGTTTCTAGCCAAACCTTCACTAATGCTTTTCGCAACATCCATTGGAGTAACTCCTTGAGCCATCTCCTTAACCGACCCGTCGGGTAAAGTAACTTTTATCATTTTTTAAAATTTATAAGTTGCAAATATAAACCTTTAATAAAATCCATACAATATATATAAGGTATAATGTTAAAAAAGATTAGAAGCACACGTTAGTATTCCATTAAACGTTCAGTCCCGCTGTCCGCTATATCTTTTACAAACCTGAGGGGTTTATAAAAGGATGCCACTCCCATCGGGGCTAGTTAAGACGTTTGCTATTCCAGATAACTATTCCACAGGCTCGCCAATCGAGCAACACTTTGCTCTTGAACTTGC
>NZ_JAIWOF010000228.1 GCF_020217025.1 Flavobacterium sp.
GGCTACTTCCGGATTTTCCTACGGAAAATCCGCTGCTGAATGGAATGTTTTGTTATATTTGTAATGGCTTGGTGTTGGTTCAACGCCACTGAGAGCAAGCCACAGAACGTTAAAAAAGCTGTTTATGGCTACTCGCCATTTTTAAAGTATAAACAAAAAAATCCCAAGCTTTCACTCGGGATTTCTTCTTTATTCTATGTTCTATATTCTTATTTCTTCACTGGAATATTCTCTAAAATTTCCAAAACAAATTTCCAGAATTTCTGAGACGATTTAATCGATGCTCTTTCATCTGGGCTGTGTGCTCCGTGAATCGTTGGTCCAAAAGAAATCATGTCCATGTTTGGATAATTTGTTCCTAAAATACCACATTCTAATCCAGCATGACATGCTACTACTTTTGGTTTTTCACCGTTTTGTTTTTCGTAAATTGAAGTCAAAACGTCTAAAATTTCCGAGTTAACGTTTGGTGTCCAACCTGGGTAACTTCCTGCAAAATCAACTTCGCAACCAAACAATTCGTAAGCCGAACGCAAGGCATTAGCTAAATCCATTTTAGAACTTTCCACAGAAGAACGTGTTAAATTCTGAATCGAAATTTGTCCGTCTTTAACAATTACTCTTGCAATGTTATTCGAAGTTTCTACTAAGTCTTCCATATCCGCCGACATTCTGTAAACGCCGTTGTGTGCTGCATAAATCGCACGTAATAAACCTTCTTGAACACCTAAATCCATTACTTTCGCTGGAACGGTATCGTTTTTAACAATTTCAATCGTTAAATTCGGTTCCATCGTTTTGAATTCGGTTTTGATATCACCAATTACTTCTTGCATGTCAAAAACAAACGCTTCGTCATACATTTCTGCAATAATAACTTTCGCAACGCTTTCTCTTGGAATCGCATTACGTAAACTTCCTCCTGAAATTTCAGCGATTTGCAAACCAAAATTCTCAAATCCGTCAAATAACAAACGGTTCATGATTTTGTTGGCGTTTCCTAATCCTTTATGAATATCCATTCCTGAATGTCCACCTTGTAAACCTTTCACAGTAATCGTGTAACCTACAGAACCTTCTGGCGTTTCCTCTTCGTTGTAACCTCTTGTCGCTGTTACGTCAATTCCACCCGCACAACCGATATCGATTTCATCATCTTCTTCGGTATCTAAATTTAATAAAATTTCACCTTGTAACACACCACCTTTTAAATTCAAAGCGCCAGTCATTCCCGTTTCTTCATCAATCGTAAACAAAGCCTCAATTGCAGGATGTTTGATATCTGTAGATTCTAAAATCGCCATAATCATCGCTACTCCTAACCCATTGTCGGCACCAAGTGTAGTTCCTTTAGCACGAACCCAGTCACCATCCACATACATATCAATTCCTTGCGTATCGAAATCGAAATTGGTATCGTTATTTTTTTGGTGAACCATGTCCAAATGTCCTTGTAAAACAATTGGTTTGCGGTTTTCCATTCCTGGTGTTGCTGGTTTGCGAATGATAACGTTTCTGATTTCGTCTTCAAACGTTTCTAATCCTAAGCTGGTTCCGAAGTTTTTCATGAATTCAATCACACGCTCTTCTTTTTTAGACGGACGTGGAACGGCATTCAAATCGGCAAATTTGTTCCAAAGTGGCTTTGGTTCCAGATTTCTAATTTCTTGGCTCATTATATTTGTTTATTTTGGATATTTAGTTGTATTCTGTGATGTATTAAAGACAGATAAAATGTAAACTGTTTTTTCTTTTTCATCTATAAAGTAAAGAATAATGTAGGGAAAAATTTTAACTGGTAATCCGTGATAATCTTTATAGCGAATTTGAAAAAATGGGTTTGTTGCAATCGATTCAATATATTCATCAACAATTTGAAAAAAATAGTTACCTAAATCTTCTCTTTTTGATTCATAAAATTCAACAGCTTCTTGAATATCAACAATAGCTCTAGGCTCAATCACAATTTTATAACTCATTATTTAGTTTTCAAACGAATTTGTTTTTTTGCTTCTTCCCAAGGAACAAAATTTTCCTTTTTTGAAGACGCTCTTCTTTCATCTAAAACTACTTTCATTTCTTCAGAAACGGAAACATCATTAACTACAGTTTCGTAATTAAATTTTTCAATCAATTTCATAAAGAAAGTCAATTCGTTATCGGGAATATTTAAAGTTATTTTTGTCATTATTCCTAATTTAAACAACAAATTTACAAAAAAAGAAATGTGCTATTCTATATTATTAGTTAATTTTATGGCAAATATAATTTCGTGAAAAGAAAATTCATCCTTCCTTTATTCTTACTAATCCAAATCATCGTAGTAAAAACGATTGGTTTGTTTCCTGATTTTGTTGAAAATTGGTACAGCAAAGGTTTTTATCCAAATTTGGCTTTTGTATCGAGAAAAGCATTGGGTTGGTTACCGTTTTCGTTTGGTGATGTGATTTATTTCGTTCTGATTTTACTTTTATTCCGATGGATAAGGAAACACCTAATCGGATTTTTTAAAGAATGGAAGAATAACGGATTAGCAATATTGAGTTGGATTTCGGTATTTTACTTTTTCTTTCATTTGCTTTGGGGAATGAACTATTATCGCATTCCGTTGCATGAAAAATTACAGATTGAAAAAGAATATTCGAAACAACAATTGGAAGCTTTCATTGAAAAAATGTTGTTAAAAACCAATGCATTGCAGCTCCAAATCACTAAAAATGATTCGGTTGCCGTTGTGATTCCGTATTCGCATAATGAAATTTATGATTTGGCTTTGAAAGGCTATGAAAACATCCCAACCGATTTACAAGAATTCCGTTACGAAGTAAAAAGTATAAAATCGTCGTTGTTTAGTTATCCGTTGAGTTATATGGGATTTGGTGGTTATTTGAATCCGTTTACCAATGAAGCACAAGTGAATTATTTAAAACCGAAATACACTTCACCACTAACTACATGTCACGAAATGGCGCATCAAACCGGAATTGGAAGCGAAAGCGAATGTAATTTCATCGGATTTGTAACGGCTGCTAAAAATGAGGATTTGTATTTCCAATATTCCGCCTACAGTTTTGCATTGCGCTATGCGTTGCATAATTTGGAAATGATGCAAGAAGGAAGTTCGGAAGCTTATATAAAAAAAATCAACAAAGGTGTTTTGAAAAACTTTGAGGAAAATGAAATCTTTTGGAAGGAATACCAAACACCCATCAATACTTTTTTTGAATACTTCTACGATAATTTCCTAAAGGCCAACCAACAAAAAGACGGCATGGAAGGCTATAGTAAGTTTGTAGGTTTGGCGATTGGGTATGACGATAAGTTATAAGTAAAAAGGGATTAGGGAATAGTTTACCTCATGTATTTACTTTTCCCTAATCCCTTATTGCTTTTCCCTTTTTAAGACTTACAACTCATCACTCGTAAAACTCACTTGATTTCTCTTCTTGTAAGGACGCATAATCAATCGTGCTTCTCTGTCAAAACGGACATAATTGTACACCCAGTTTAAGAATACTACCGCTTTATTTTTAAATCCAATTAACGAAAATAAATGCACAAACATCCAAACAAACCAAGCGAAAACGCCACTGAATTTGAATTTTGGTAAATCGACAACGGCTTTGTTTCTTCCAATGGTTGCCATAGAACCTTTGTCTTTATATTCGAAAGGTTTAGGTGTTTTTTTATTAATGATTTTAATCAAATTATCGGCTAATAATCGTCCTTGTTGCATCGCAGGTTGTGCCATCATAGGGTGTCCTTGTGGGTAATTTTCTAAAGCCATTACGGCAATATCACCAATCGCAAAAAGATGATCATAACCTTCTACTTGATTGTATTGATTCACCTTGATACGGTTCACATTTTTGATAAAACTATCGGCTTTTAAACCATGAGGCAAAGCTCCTTGAACTCCAGCAGTCCAAATCACCGTTGCGGAATCAAAAGATAAGTCAGAACTAGTGGTAACCGTTTTTCCATCGTAACCTGTTACACGAACGTTTTTCCAAACGCTTACTCCTAAATCTAACAGAAATTTTTCTGCTTTCTCGGAAGCATTTTCACTCATAGAATCTAAAACACGTTTACTTCCTTGAATCAAATTGATTTCCATTTTTCGAACATCCAAATCAGGATAATCTTTTGGAAGAATTGCTTTTTTCATTTCGGCTAAAGCACCTGCAAGTTCTACTCCTGTTGGTCCACCGCCTACCAAAACAAAATTCATCAAACTATGGCGTTCGTCTATATCATTCGTTAGCAACGCTTGCTCGAAATTCTCTAAAATCAAACTACGAATATTCAACGATTGCGGAATCGTTTTCATCGCCATACTATTCCGCTCGATTTCTTTGTTCCCAAAATAATTGGTTTTCGAACCCGTTGCTATAACTAAATAATCGAACTTTAATTCGCCAATATCGGAGTAAATTGTATTATTTTCTGCATCAATATCGCGAACTTCGGCCAATCGGAAATAAAAATCTTTATACTCTTGAACGATTTTCCTTATCGGATAAGCAATCGAATCGGGTTCTAAACCGCCCGTTGCCACTTGATACATTAAAGGTTGGAAATTATGGTAATTGTGTTTGTCTAATAAAACAACTTGAACGTTTTTATTGCGAAGTCTTTTCGCTAAAGAAATTCCTGCAAAACCACCACCAATGATGACGATTCTAGGAAAGCTACTACGAGGTATGTTCATCGTTTAAAATCTAATTAGTCAAAGGTAATAAATTTTCAAGTTCAAGTATAAGCCTAAGACCAAAAGTCAATATACATTTAACTAAATTTTAATTTTTTAAATGAGTTTGATTTTTGAATTTGCTCCTGCATTTGATTTTTGAGTTTGTCCTTGTACTTAAACTTGATTTTTACTAAACTTGTAACATAATGATTCAAAAGACTACTTATTAGATATGAAATCAGAATCGGAAGCACTTTTCGTAAAGCAACTCAAAGAAAATCAGAATATAATCCACAAAATTTGTCGGTTATATACTACTGATGAGGACTCGCATAACGATTTGTTTCAGGAAATTACGATTCAGTTATGGAAAGCATTTCCCAACTTTAGAGGCGATTCTAAATTTACTACTTGGGCCTATCGCGTAGGATTAAACACAGCCATTACCTTATACCGAAAAAAGAAAAGAACGATTGATACTATTGAATTTGATAGCACTTTTCATAAGGTAACACAAGATGATTACAATTTTGAAGAAGAAGAAAAATTAAAGCTTTTGTATAGCGCTATTAGCGAATTGAACGACATTGAAAAAGCCTTAGTTTTCTTGTATTTAGAAGATAAAGATTATACCGAAATTTCAGAAACGTTGGGGATTAGTGAGGTGAATGCACGAGTAAAAATGAATCGTGTAAAAGGGAAATTAAAAAAAATATTAAATCCGTAAGTATGGATGAATTAGATTTATTAAAAAAAGACTGGAAAAAACAAGAAGGTTCTTTCCAACAAATAAGTGAAAAAGAAATTTATGGAATGTTGCATAAAGGTTCGTCTTCTATTGTGAAGTGGATCGTTATTATCAGCATTTTAGAGCTTGTTTTGTGGGCTAGTATTTCATTTTTTACAGCAGATGAAGAATATTTCAAAACTCTAAAAATGTATCACTTAGATACTGTAATGCCAATAATTTCTGTTATAAATTATGGTGTTATTCTATTCTTCATTTACTTATTTTTCAAAAATTACAGAACCATTAATACTACCGATACAGTAAAACAATTAATGCAAAGTATTTTAAAAACTCGTAAAACAGTTAAATATTACGTTTGGTATAATTTAGCCATGACGGCTTTTTCATTCATTTTAGTGTTTATTTTCCAATTTATGTATGATCCAAACATTCGTAAAATGGTAGAAAAAATGTCTCAAAATGTAGATCCAAACACTTTTTATTGCATTATGTTAGTTGTTTATGCGGTCATCATTGCAATCTTTGTTGGGCTAATTTGGTTATTTTACAGATTACTTTACGGAATTCTAATGAGACGATTAGAAAAAAATTACAACGAACTCAAAAAAATCGATTTCTAATGCGCTACGTACTTTTACTTTTTACCTTATTTATTTCATTATTTTCAAATGCGCAAGAATTAGAGAAAAGTTTACTTTGGAAAATTTCAGGAAATGGATTGAACAAGCCTTCCTATTTATTTGGAACTATCCATTTGACTTGTGATACTTCTTTAGATGAAAATACATTAAATGCTCTAGAAGCCACAGAGCAATTGTATTTAGAACTCGACATGGATGATAAATCGATTCAAATGCAGATGATGAAACTCATGATGATGAAAGATGGCGCAAAATTATCAACTTTATTAAGTCCTGAAGATTTTAAAATATTGGATGAATTCATGAAAAAAAATTTAAATATGTCGGTCAAATTGTTTGACAGTTTTAAACCTTTCATGATAAGTTCTATGTTGTTTCCTAAGATGTTAGATTGTAAATCTAAATCGGTAGAATCTGAATTAATGAAAATTACAAAAGAGCAAAACGAAGAAATTTTTGGGCTTGAGAAAGCAGAGGACCAAATGAAAGTATTTGACGAAATTTCATATCAAGACCAAGCCGATGAGTTATTAAAAACGGTAAAAGACAATTTAGAAAAAGACAAAAAAGAGTTTCAGGAAATGATAACTATTTATCAAAATAAAGACATTGAAGGCATGTTAAAAATGATGGATGATTCAGACAATAAAATCACTTCCGAAAACCAAGATGTTTTATTGAACAATAGAAATAAAAACTGGATTCCAATTATGATTAAAATAATGAAAGATAAACCCACATTCTTTGGAGTTGGTGCCGGACATTTAGCAGGTGAAGAAGGCGTAATAAAACTACTTCGTAAAAAAGGATATAAAGTTGAAGCGGTTCAATAAAAAAAGAGGCAATTGTCTCTTTTTTTATTTTAATATTTCCACATTCTTTCTCTATCTAATTTTGCTTGTTCATCTAAAACTTCAGATGGAATAACTTTTAATAAAGAAGGATGTTGTTCTATTGCAAATTCGATCATTTCAACTACTTCGTCAACCGTTGCTGTTTCATAATCGATTTTTAAAGGTTCTTTAATTACCATCGATTGTAAGATTCCTTTTTTCTTAATCATCAATCCTTTTCTATCAAAAGAACGACGGAATCCATCAATTACGATAGGAACTACAATTGGTTTATGTTGTAAAATAATATGAGCTGTTCCTTTACGAACTGGCTTAAATGAACGTGTTGTTCCTTGTGGAAACGTAATTACCCAACCATCCTCTAAAGCAATTTTAATATTTTCAGTGTCATTTGGATTAACTTCTTTCTTTTCTGTAACGTCTTTTCCTTTTGCTCTCCAAGTTCTTTCTACAGTAATAGCACCAGCATAAGCTAGAATTCTAGGTAGTAATCCTTCTTGCATGGTTTCTTTCGCTGCCACATAATACATGTTTAACTTAGGATTCCATAAATACATTACGTTTTTAATATTATTTTCTCTTCCTTTTAAAGCTGCATTAAAAACATGAAACATGGCTACCACATCAGCAAAATAGGTTTGATGATTCGAAATGAATAAAACATTCGTATCAGGTAAACTTCTTATGATCTCAGAACCTTCAATTTGTAATTGGTTGAAATAACGATAACGACGGTGTGTTAAAAAACCCGCAATACGAATTAACCAAGTCTTTAAAAACAATATATGTCCGAAAGGATTTCTCTTAAATAATCCCATAATTTTTTATTTTTTTACAAAACAAGAACGCAAAAGTAGTAAAATAGGTGATTTTAGAAAGAAAAACAGCTTAAAATCACATTATAAGGTAATAATTTGAAATCGCTAAAAATTACATTTACTTAAAGCACATTTTATAGTTTCCTTTAACTCGCTCATCATCATAGCAGTAGCTCCCCAAACCACATATTTATCTACCATAAAAGCAGGAACTTCAATATCAGTTGCATAAGAAGTAGACATTTTTACTTTAGTGATGCTTTTATCATCTAAAAAGTCGGCAATTGAAAATTCTAAAACCCGTTTAACTTCATCCAAATCAGGAATAAAAGTTAATTCTTCGTGAGAAATTCCCATAAATGGCGCTACCAAAAAATTACTTGGCGGAATGTAAATTTCGCTAAAAGGTTTGATGATTTGAATTTTTTCTGGATGAATCCCAACTTCTTCATGTGTTTCTCTAAGCGCTGTTTCCTCTAAATCGGCATCGTATTCTTCTACTTTTCCTCCGGGAAAACCTATTTGAGAAGAATGAACTCCTGGATACGAATTCCGAACAATTAAAGCCAAATGCGTTACTTCATTTTTAGGATAAAACAACATTAAAACCGCTGCCTTTCTAGGATTTTTATCCATATAATTTTCCTCTTTTAAATAAGAAATACGCTCTAAAGGTGCCATTTTTGCATGGGCATCTGTAGAAAGAAGGGTTTCTTTTTCTATCTTTGGAATGTATTTTATAAAATCGTTAAAAAGCATACTATTTTCAATTTAGCAACCTTAAAGGTAGCTATTTTTTTCAAACAAAATAAATTTCTAATTCAATAATATGTTCAGTAAAGAAGAAGCACTACAAATAAAAAAAGATTTTTGGATAGCCTTTGCAGAAGAATATCCGCGTAAGTGGCTGTTATACAATACCAAAATCAAAGATGTAACCTTCAAATTTTATGTTGACAATAAAAAAGCACAAGTTTTACTCGATATAGAACCAAAAGACGAAGAAAAACGTAAAATATATTATGAGAAAGTAGAATCGCTAAAAATCATTCTTTTAGAAGACTATTTAGATGATGTTATTTTTGAACGCAATTTTTATTTAGAAACCGGAAAAGTAATCAGTCGAGTTTGGGTAGAGAAAACAGGAATAAGTATCAATAACAAAAATACTTGGCCAGAAATTTTTGACTTTTTTGCCGAAAAAATGGATGCTTTTGAGCGTTTCTTCTATGAAAATGAAGATTATATTAAAGATTTAGAAATCAATACTTAGTTATGAACTCACAGTTGAAATATTGGTTTCTTCACGATCATAAACTTTTCAAAAGCCTAAGTTTTTCAGAGGTTAATGCGCTTTGCATCATGAAAAAATTTCAGAA
Organism: Flavobacterium sp.; assembly: GCF_020217025.1. GTDB lineage: Bacteria > Bacteroidota > Bacteroidia > Flavobacteriales > Flavobacteriaceae > Flavobacterium. The sequence continues at coordinate 9,137 of NZ_JAIWOF010000228.1, forward strand.
ATCTAAAAAATCTGAAATTATAGAATTACCTTATAGCGAAAGAGATCGAATATTCTTCTTGAAAAAAGGAATTTTAAAATTAATTCGAATTACTGAAGATGGAGAAGAAGTTCTTCAGGATATTATTCAAAAAGGTGATTTGTTTGGAGAAATTGGCTTTGAAAAAAACAGTACTGAATCGGAATTCATGAAAGTAGTTTCAGAAGAAGCAATACTTTGTATGTTTTATAGAGATCGATTAGAAGAAATTATGCTTCAAAAGCCCGATTTTGCTCTAACTTACATCAAATTCATTGGATTTCAGTTTACAAAAATCAAAAACAGTTATAAAAATATTTTATTCAAAGATGCCAAAACAAGATTGATTTTGCTATTCATTACATTAATTGAAAGTGAAAAAATAAATCAAGGCGAATTCATTATTCCTAAATATCTAACACAAAAAGATATGGCGCAATTAATTTGCACTACTAGACAAACTGTAATATCATTATTAAATGAACTTCAAAAAGAAAAGTTTATTCTGAATGAAAATAATAAACTAATTATCAATGATATTGAAAAATTTAAAAAATTAGTCGAAAGTGTAAAATAGTTTACATTTTGTCATTTTAGGCGATATTACCTTTGTAAGGTAAAATTTAAACATCAATTAAAATGAAACCAATACAAATCTTACTTACTTTACTTTTTTGGAATGTAATTTTTTCTCAAAATTCAACTTTAGACGTCAAGCATCTAAATATTGAAAATGGAATTGCTCTTTCAGGTTATGATCCTGTTTCCTACTTTGTAGCAAGCGAACCCAAACTTGGTGATAAAAAAATAAGCCTAAAATTTCAAGGAGTAATCTATCTTTTTTCATCCCAAAAAAACAAAGACACTTTTTTAAAATCTCCTACTACCTATTTACCACAATATGGCGGTTGGTGTGCTTTTGCTATGGGTGATTATGGTGAAAAAGTAGAAGTGAATCCGAAAACTTTTAAAATTATTGATGGAAAATTGTACTTGTTTTATAATTCTCTATTAAACAATACTCTTAAAAGTTGGAATAAAAATGAGAAAAAATTAAAAACTCAAGCGGATAAAAATTGGAAAGCAATAACTAATTAAATTTTATCAAAATGAAAAAAACATTGTTGTTGTCTTTTACACTAAGAATCGTAATTAGCTTAATATATCTACAAACTTTATATTTTAAGTTTACTGCACATCCTGACTCGGTATACATATTTTCAAAATTAGGTTTAGAACCAATTGGTAGAATTGGAATTGGGGTAATTGAACTTATAGTATCTATTTTATTGCTAATAAATAAAACCAAACTACTAAGTATTATCGTATCTTTAGGTATTATCACTGGAGCAATAGCGTCACATCTTTTAGTTATAGGAATAACAATTAAAGAAGACCATGGAGGCTTATTTACTTTGGCAATAATTATTTTTACGTTAAATATTGTTTTAATATATTTACACAAAACAGATTTTTCCAGAATTTTAAATCATAAAATTTATACAAAATGAAAAAGCTATTTTTTTTACTATTAATTGTTTCGATACAATCGTGTCAATCACAAACTAAAGAACCAAAAACTATGAATTCAAATTCTAAAAAAACAGATGCTGAGTGGAAAGCAGAACTTACACCTGAACAGTATGAAGTATTAAGAAATAAAGGCACTGAAAGAGCTTTTACTGGAGAATATTGGGATCATTTTGAAAAAGGAAAATACGTTTGTGCTGCTTGTGGTAATGACTTATTTACTTCTGACACCAAATTTGATTCACACTGTGGTTGGCCATCATTTGACAAAGCCATAAAAGGTTCGGTAGTGTACAAACAAGATTTGAGCTACGGAATGATTCGTACCGAAGTTTTATGCGCTAAATGTGATGGACATTTAGGCCATATTTTTGATGATGGTCCAAAAGAAACTACTGGTCAACGCTATTGTATGAATTCGGTTTCTATAAAATTTGTTCCTGAAACTAAGTAAGCGCATGTTGGTACAAATTGTAAAGCAAAATCTTTCAGAAAATATCGCCCTTCTTCACCAATTAACTTATGAAGAAATGACATTGAAATTTCCTGAATTAGGGAATGCCACAATTGGCGAACACCTGCGTCATATCATTGAACTTTTAGGTTCACTATTAGATTATTACGATAGTGGTTGCATTAATTACGATACAAGAAAACGAGACATCATCCTTCAAACCGACAAAATAGAAGCGATTAAAATCTTAGAAAAATATCGTTTTGAGATTGATAAACCTAATAAGACATTATACTTAGTAAATAATTGTTTCAGCGATACTGAAACGCTTGAAACCAACTATTTCAGAGAATTACTTTACAATTTGGAACACAGCATTCACCATCAAGCTTTGATAAAAGTAGCATTGTATCGCTTGCCGCACATTAAAATTTCAGATTCTTTCGGAATTGCACCATCAACTCTTGAATACCGAAAACAATGTGCACAGTAACTTATGTTCCAACGAGAGAAGGTTGTATAATTACTTCCAATCGTGATGAAAAAATCACGCGTGAGAGAGCACTTCCTCCTACCGAATATTTTATTGAAGGCAAAAAAATCATTTTCCCAAAAGATCCAAAAGCAGGTGGTACTTGGATAGCACATAGCGAAACTAAAATTGTTGTTTTACTCAATGGTGCACAAGAAAAACATATTCCTAAATCCAATTATCGCAAAAGTAGAGGTTTAGTAGTTTTAGAATTAATAAGTACCGAAAACTCTTTAGAGTATTGGAAAACATCCAATTTAAAGGACATCGAGCCTTTCACCATTGTCTTATATGAGAACAATAAACTAGTTCAATTGCGATGGAATGAAGTAGAAAAAACCGAAGAAGTTATCGATGAAAAACAATTTCACATTTGGTCTTCCTCTACCCTATATTCAAAGGAAATTCGAGAACAAAGAAAAGTATGGTTTACCAATTTTATAAAAGAAAACAACAATCCAACACCTGAAGAAATTTTATATTTTCATCAATTCACAGAATCTGAAAATAAAGAATTTGGATTGCAAATCAATCGCAATGCTATTTTAAAAACCATCAGCATCACACAATGTAAAGTTACCAACGATAAAATAGAAATGGACTATCTTGATTTATTCGAATAAAAATGACAAAACTGAATCTCCTTCTACATAAACTAGTTCATTGGGAATATTGGCCTTATCAAGTTGTCTATTTTCCTGTTTATTTTCAATACTTGTATTATGTAATTAGAACACGTTCGTTTTTTTATTTCAATGCCTCGAATCCCACAATAAAAAATGGTGGATTTTTCATGGAATCAAAAAAAGAAATTTACGATTTGATTCCGTCAGAATATTATCCGAAAACTATTCTAACTCAACCAAATGATGATTTAGAAACTATTTTACAGAGAATTAACTCGGAAAATATTCAATTCCCTTTAATTGCAAAACCAGATATCGGTTTAAGAGGAACGGCAGTTAAAAAAATTCACAACGCAGAAGAACTAGAAAATTACCTTAAAAAAGCAAAATTTGACATTTTACTCCAAGATTTGATACCTTATGAGAATGAAGTTGGTCTTTTTTATGTAAAACTTCCAAATCAGACAGGAAAAATTACGGGAATTGTGTCAAAAGAATTCATGATTCTTACTGGAAACGGAAAAAACACGATTCGTGAACTTTTACATCAAGACAAACGCTATTTATTGCAATTAGAAACTCTTGAATTGGAATACAAAAACCTGTTAAATACCGTTTTAAAAGAAGGGGAAACGATTAACCTTGTACCCTACGGAAATCATTGTCGCGGAACAAAATTCGTAGATGCTAGTCACGAAATCACTTCTGAAATGACAGAAAGTTTTAATGCCATTTGTAGCCAAATAAAAGATTTTCATTTTGGTCGAATGGACATTATGTACAACTCCTATGAAGATTTAGCAAAAGGTAAACACTTTCAAATTGTTGAAATTAATGGAGCTATAAGCGAACCCACCCACATGTACGACCCAAAACACAGCTTATGGTTTGGCTGGAAAGAGCTTACACGTCATTTTCATTACATGTATTTAATTAGTAAAAACAACCATAAAAATGGTGCAAAATACTTGACATTTAAAGAAGGTGTTCAAGAATTTAAAAATCACCACAAACATTACGATACTATTCTAGAGTTTTAGGGCATTACCACAAGGGTCGGGCTATCCGCACTCGCTTTACTTAAAATCCTAAGGTATTTTAAGTAAGAGCTCAAACAAATGCTCCTATCCCTAACGCGTAATTGGTTTTCATTAAAATAATTATACTTTTCCCAGTCCGGTAGTGATGTTATATTGGTAATAAAACACACATTAAGAAAATTCTAAAGCTAGGAGACTTTAGCCGAACGCTCATGCACATCCGCTAAAAGTTCCATCATAAAGTGTAAAACAAAAAAACCACCCTTATGAGGTGGTTTCTCGATTTCCGTATTGATGGTTATAGCTAACAAAAAAGCCTGTCTAAAGACAGGCTTTTCAAAAGAAAGGCGGCGACATACTCTCCCACATAACTGCAGTACCATCTGCGCAGTCGGGCTTAACTTCTCTGTTCGGAAT
>NZ_JAIWOF010000186.1 GCF_020217025.1 Flavobacterium sp.
GTTGCTCCATCTAAACCATTTATTCCTGCTGGACCTTGTGGACCCATTGGACCTGTTGCTCCATCTAATCCATTAATTCCTGCTGGACCTTGAGGACCCATCGGACCTGTTGCTCCATCTAAACCGTTCAATCCTGCTGGACCTTGAGGACCCATTGGACCTGTTGCTCCATCTAATCCATTAATTCCTGCTGGACCTTGAGGACCCATTGGACCTGCTATTGAACTTCCTGAATTTAATGCATATAACGCATAAGGAACACTCATTAATTGAGAAACACCAACAACTGTATATGAATTACCACCTGCTGGATCTGTTTCTGTTTTAACAAAATATGGACCATTTGCCCAGTTTATACCATTGTATGTTCCTAGCGTTGGTGTTCCATTACCAATCTCTAAAGTAACTAATCCGTTTATGTTAGAAGTAGGATTTTGTGTCTCTACATATACTTCCGTTCCAACTGCAGAACCCTGTAAAATACTAATTCTCATTCCAACAGCTTGGTTGGTAATCAAATTATTTGAAGAATTTCGAATTACCGCTTGGTAACTCATATTATTCTGACTTTGTGAAGATGCTGAAATGCATACAAATAACAGCAGTGCTAAATAGTATATTTTTCTCATAATTTATTAATTTAATTGGTTTGTCTTTTTATAATTTTAAAAGTTTTGATTTCTTTATTATTTTCTATCACTTTTAGTAAATAGATAGCATCAGGATATTTTCCCATTTGAATAATAGTTGAGTTCTCCGAAACTTTGTTATGCTCTACTAATCTTCCATTAATATCAAAGAGTTGGTATTGTATTGACTCAAAAGTAGATTCGTTTATTTTTAAGTAGATAATATCCGTAGTAGGATTTGGATACACTAGTAATTCTAAATTGACATTAAAATTATCTTGACCTAAAACGATTTGAATTTCAAATGGTTGCTCTACACCCGGCGATAAATTAGCAGTAGCTCCATTAACCGTTTTGTAAAATAACTGTCCTATAGAATAACTTACATTGCCGTTACTTCCTGAGGAATTTCCTCCCGATGACACAACCGATTCTTGAGCATATATTTGCGTTATAGCCAAACACGCTCCAATGAGTAATAATTTCTTCATATTGATTTGTTTTTGAGGTTTTTAACTTTTTGAGTTTCTTAAAGCTTGAAATGAGTAGGCAAAAAGTGTATTTAAACTCTTAAATATTATTTGTTAAAATTATCCAAAAACTACAAAGAAAGAGCAGATTAGTAGGCCTACTTAATAGTTGTATAATCGACTAGTTTAAGTGGTATCCATTAAAGAATAAGTGGTTAAAAAAAGACAGTATAAAAATATAAAATCGAGAAAAAATCGAATTAAAAAAATGAAAAATGATAAAAATTCGGCTTAAAATCATTAATTCAAACAAAAAAACTTAAATTTTTGTATGAATTAATAAAGCAATAAAAGAAATATAATTGCTAAAAACTATTTAAGTTTTAGTCCTTAATTTAAGATGTCGTTGCATTTTTTACACAACGCTAATTTAGCGTTATCAATAGTTTTTACACTTTCTACAGCATCAGTCATAACGCAAGTTTTGTCTGGACAATGAGGCAATCCTAAATTATGTCCAAATTCATGAACGGCTACTTTTTTAAAACGAGTAAAATGGATTTTTGAATTGGGATGTTGAATACGAAAAGTAGAAATAATACAACTATTTCCCGGACAATACGCCAAACCCATAATTCCCCAATCGGCGTATTTGTAGGTTGGTTTTTTTATTTTTCCCCATTGGTCTTTTTTAGTGATTGAAATATCTTTGTACGTCAATCCCAATATAAAATCTAATGAGTCTGCTTTATTCTTCTTTTGAAGATTAATCATTTTATCCGCTCGATATCTTGGCAATTTGACTTCTGTAAAAGCTTCTTTATACAATTCTTTTGAAGGAAGTATTACAGTCTTTATCTGATAGAAATCAGCAATTGTCTTAGCTATAGTATCCGTTTTATCTTCCGGAAATATACCATAAGGTTGTATTCCAACAGTTAATTTTTGGGTTTCGTTGGATTGGCAAGCAAAAAGAAATAAACTAAATACAAGTAAAACTATTCGCATAAAATAACATTTGCTTTAAAACGAAAAACCCTGAAATTTAGTATTTCAGGGTTTTAAATATAAATTGAAAATCAATTATTTTCTGCTCATTAAAATTCGTAATACATACCAGAATAATAACATAATAGAAGCAAATAATTGTAATGAAGCTCCAACATATTGATCAGTACTAAATTGGTCTTTAATTTTACTAGTTTGGTATAAAATACTAGCAGAAGCTAATACCACCATTCCAACAGAAAACCATAATCCTAAATTAAATCCGAAAATAGCTCCAACAACGATAACTCCTAAAGCTACAAAACCACCTATAGTGATTGCTGTTCTTAAAAATGAGAAATCAGTTTTTGTCATAAAAACTACTGCAGTTAACCCGGAGAACATAAACAAAGTAATTAAAGCGGCTTGCATAATCATTTCGCTACCAGAATATAAAACTGCCATAGCAATCATTGGTAAGAAAATAATGGCTTCAAGTAAAACATATAAACCTAAGCCTAAATATTGTTTGTCTCTATCTGGATGAAAAACCAATCGGTCTGATAAGGTAGAACCCAACCAAAATAATCCTAAAATAAACAACCAAACGAATTTTCCGCCCATCATCATTAAAATCCATTCCATTGGAACAATTCGTAATAAAATTGATTCTACTAGCATAAAAGCTAAAATAGCGTAGGCAACATGACTATACGTCTTTTTAAAAAAGGTAGCTCTATCTGCATCAGTTGCATAAGAAACCACTACATTGTTTTCTGAGTTCATAAAATTTAGTTTAAAGTTTATCGAATTTACAATTTTCGTACGAATAAAAAAAATCCTACATTCACTTTATAACTTCAATTTTATCTAAATGTGTCAAAATCAATTAAATTAAAATTTAAAAATGTTGCACAATGTAAAAGTATATCGGCATTCCAATAGTAATATTTACAGGAAACGTTATCGCTAATGCCATTGGCAAAAATAACCCCGGATTAGCTTTCGGAACTGTTATTTTCATTGCAGCAGGAACTGCTATATAAGATGCACTTGCCGCAAGTATAGAAAAGATAAATCGATTTGAAATATCGTCAGTAACAAAACCACTTAACCAAGCAAAAACACTACCGTTTACTAATGGAATCAGTAAAGCAAATGCAAACGGAAACCAGCCATGTTCAAAAAACGATTTTAATTTCTTTCCACTTGTAATTCCCATATCTAATAAAAAAATAGCTAAAAATCCTTTGAATAAATCATTTGTAAAAGGTTGAATTCCTTGTGCCTGTTTTGCATTAGCTAAAAATCCGATGACCAAACTACCTAATATCAAAAGAACACTACCATTGGTAAAAGAATGCCCTAAAATTTCTAGCTTATTAATTTTTTGTGTTTTTTCTTTATTGAAAACCGAAATTAAAACCAAACCAATAATTATCGCAGGCGATTCCATAAGCGCCATAATAGCAACCATATAGCCATGAAGTGACAATTGATGCATTTCTAAATACGAAACTGCCGTTACAAATGTTACAGCACTAATCGAACCATAAGCAGCTGCAATAGCTCCCGCATCATATACATTCAATTTACGTTTTAAGATAAAGAAAGTATAAAGTGGAATTATTATAGCGATAGAAATTCCAAACAACATCGACCAAATAACTTCACTATTTATGGTTTCATGAGATAATTCTTGTCCGCCTTTAAATCCAATTGCAAAAAGTAAATACAGCGAAATAAATTTTGAAGAGTTATTGGGTATTTCTAAATCGCTTTTCAAATACACAGCAATAATTCCTAAAATAAAGTAAAGTAAAGCAGGGTTCGTCAGGTTTTCTAATAATAAATTTAAATCCATTTTTTAATTTTTAATTGTAGTGTTATTTTTTTGAAGCGCGTTCTAATCTATCGTTGATAGAAATTCCTAAACCATATTCAGGCAAACGTTCGGCAATTATTAAATCTAAATTCATTTTATCCAATTGATGCATCGCATGGTATAATTTGGAAGCGGCTAGTTTTAAATCACTTTCCTCCGACAGAACGATTTGATTGTTGACATCAAATTCAGGCAAATAAGAGTTAAAAAGAAGCAATCCAATCTTCTTTCCCGAATACCAATCTAATTCTTCTTGAACATTTCTCGTAACTATAAAATCCGTTTTTGGAGAATAATGCTTAAGTAACATTCCGGGCGCAATCGGTTGCTTTTTTTTCTTGTTTAATAAGGTTACATTTCCTGAAACTTTTTCAATTTCTTCCAAGGCTAATGCGCCCAAACGATATACCACTACTCTATTATTGTAAAATCCAATAATCGTAGATTCGATTCCAGCCGAACATTCGCCTCCATCCAAAACCACATTGATTTGATTTCCAAAGTAATTTTCAACATGTTCAGCGCTTGTTGGACTTATACTAGTAAAAGGATTTGCACTTGGAGCGACCAAAGGAAAATCTAAATGTTTTAAAAGCTCCAAAGCCACAGGATGATTCGGTACACGAACCGCAACTGTATCTTGATTTGCTGTGACTAAATCTGGAATGTGAGGTTGCTTTTTTAAAATTAAAGTCAAGGGTCCAGGCCAAAAAGTATTTGCTAATTCATAAGCCATTGGCGGAATTTCTTGCGCAACCTGTTCTAAATCTTCAATTCCTTTAATGTGAACGATTAAGGGATTAAAAGTAGGACGCTTTTTTACGTCAAATATTTTATGAATGGCTTCGGTTTCAAAAGCATTTCCTGCCAATCCGTAAACGGTTTCGGTTGGAAAACCTATGATGCCCTTTTCATTAAGATGCTGAACTGCTAAATTAATATTTGTACTTATCATTTCTTTTTATGGGTTACAAAAATCGCAATACATTGGGTCTTCAGTTTTCTTTCCATTCGGATACAAAACTTTTGACTCGTAATTACAATGTTGGCATTTATATATATGAGCCGATGTGGAGCGCGTTGGCATTGAACAACTACTACATAACAAACCGGCTTCAGCTCCAACCACGCCAAAGCCGGGAAATAAACATTCAGGACAAACCGAATGTAATTTGTTGATTAACTTAAAACAAACATCATTTATAACCTTCATTCGGGTTGGATTGTACATAGCACGCATGTCCGTTTCTATGAAACACGAATTACTAGAAGCAATTATTTCATTAAATTTGGTTTCAACCGAATCATAATCGGTAATACCTTTGTAAATTTTAGTCCAATTTTCAGCAGCATCTTTTAAAATAACACCATGTGAAGGAAATTGAACTTTGTCTAAAAAAGCTTTTAATTCGTCTCGAGTATGAAGTTCCGAACTATCAAAATTGGTTTCCATACTCAATACTCTTTCAACAATTTCGAGATTATGTTTTTGGTCTACTAGCATGATTAACTCGTCATTCGCAGGTGCAAAAAATACACTGGGATGATTTCCAAACGAACCTTCAGTGGCTATTGCCAAATCAAATCCTTCTAATTTCATCCCTTCCCAACATTTATTTCTGAGCGTTGTTAGAGCATCATCTTTTCGAGCGATTTCACCAGAAAATGTACCTAAACTATCCGTATCAAAGTCTTTTGCAACAAAACAAGTTACGCCAAGAGCTTCTTCAAGAGAAGGTGTTATGACTTCTTCTTTCAGATGTTTCGTTACGATAAGCAAACGACGACCCGAAAAAAAATCAGGCTTAGTCTTCATAAGCAATCTCAATAAACGATTGTATTTTTAGTTTTTTATTATAAGCTTTTGCTTCTTCTAAAATTTCAGCAATACTAATCATACCTTGTTTTATATGTGTTATACGATGTAAAGCTTTTTCATCATCTTTACCAAAACGAACTTGAGAACTAAAATTTTGCATTTTATTTAAATTGATATTTTTGTTGCACATATCCATTAAAATTTCGCGTGCTTCAAACGAATCAAACTCACCGTTAATAAGATTAATTTTCCTCATGATTTTTATAATTAGTTTCAGATAAATTGTTAATAAAACGAAATGTTGTTAATAAAACTAAAATCAATAATCCTGCAAATAGCTCTCTGTAAATAACATCAGTGGTCGTTATTATTTTAAGAACTAAATAAGTGTTGAGCATTACACACAAAATCAGTAAGAATTGTAATATTTTCTTTTTCATAGCATTTTTTTATTGACCTTGTCCCATAGAATAGGCTTTCACTCCATTAAATTGATATAGATTTTCGGTTTTAATTACATCGATACCTAAATCAATTGCCTTACCCAGCAGCGTTACAATTACATTCTTTTCAAGCGGTTGATTCGACTGAAAGCGACATCTCCAATGATCCGTGCAAAAGGTTTCCGAAAAGCCATTAGGCCAAACTTTTACGCCTCGGTTAGAAATCATAACTAAATCCATGGTTTCTGTTGTCAAAGCTTTTAATTTCTCAGCTAAAATGTTAGCATCCAATCCACTCCAGTGTACGAACAAATCCACACCTAATAATTCTTTTTGAGAAGCTTCTTTTCTTTTGTATTCTGGTAACTGAATGACAGAGTTTTTGGGTGGTGTTACCGCTTTTAAAATACTCGGTACTTTATCGAAATTGGTAATTACAGCATCAGCGAATTCCGAAGTTCCTACCAATTGTTTACTCAATTTATCATTATAAATATCTGCTGTGTGAATTCCGTCTTCTAAGGTTTTCAACCAAGCATTTTGAATTTTAGTAGCTTCAGTGGCATAACCTAAGTGATATAGCATCGCAATCGCTGCTTGTAATAAACCTGACGGATTGGCAATATTTTGTCCCGCAATGTCTGGTGCCGAACCGTGAATCGCTTCAAACATCGAACATTCATTTCCGATGTTCACTGAACCCGCTAATCCTACCGAGCCTGCGATTTGTGCTGCCACATCTGAAATAATATCTCCGTATAAATTCGAAGTCACAATCACATCAAATTTCTCCGGATGATCTGCTAAATATGCTGTTCCGATGTCGATAATCATGTGATTCGCTTCGATGTTAGGATATTCCATGGCAATTTCTTTGAAAACTTGGTGGAATAAACCATCGGTTTGCTTCATGATATTATCCTTGCTAAAACAAGTCACTTTTTTACGACCATAATTTTGAGCATATTCAAAAGCATAACGAATGATTTTTTCGCAACCTGGACGACTTATCAATTTTAAGCATTGTACTACTTCATCCGTTTGTTGGTGTTCAATTCCAGCATACAAATCTTCTTCATTTTCACGAACAATTACCACATCTAAATTTGGAAAATTCGTTGCTACAAAAGGATGTAACGATACACATGGTCGAATGTTAGCAAACAAACCTAATGCTTTTCGCATCGTAACATTTAAGCTCTTGTAGCCACCTCCTTGTGGAGTTGTGATGGGCGCTTTGAGTAATACTTTGTTTTTTCGGATAACTTCCCATGAAGCATCTGAAATACCAGAAGTATTCCCTCCCAAATACACTTTTTCTCCAATTTCAATTTCTTCAAAATCAATGGGAGCATTTGATTTTTTAATAATCTTTAAAACTGCATCCATGATTTCTGGACCAATTCCGTCTCCTTTAGCAATCGTAACTTTTCTCATGTTTTGATTATTTTTATGCAAATCTCTGTACTTTAATTCATATATTTTTATTTATATTTGCTATACATTATATAAAATATTTTTATGAATTACACCTTAAACCAGTTACGCATATTCTTGAAAGTAGTACAAAATCAGAGTGTTACTAAGGCTTCCGAAGAGTTGCATTTGACCCAACCTGCGGTTTCTATTCAATTAAAAAATTTTCAAGACCAATTTGAAATTCCACTAACAGAAGTGGTAGGAAGAAAGATTTATGTAACTGATTTTGGTAAAGAAATTGCCGAAGCAGCCGAACAAATCTTACAACAAGTCAGCACTATTGATTATAAAACATTGGCTTATAAAGGACAGCTTTTTGGAAAAATTAAAATTTCAGTCGTTTCTACTGGAAAATATGTGATGCCTTACTTTTTGGCTGATTTTTTAAAAATGCATCCCGGAGTAGAATTAGAAATGGATGTAACCAATAAAAATAAAGTGGTGAAAAGTTTGCAAAACAATGAAGTAGATTTTGCTTTGGTTTCGATTCTTCCAGAAAAAATGAAAGTAGAAAAAATTGATTTAATGCAAAACAAGTTGTTCTTAGTGGGCAATATGGAAGAAGATTTTAGTAAGAAAAAGAAAATCGAAGATATTTTAGAAAACCGTCCGTTGTTATTTAGAGAAAATGGTTCCGGAACACGCCAAACCATGGAGCGTTTCATTGTACAACAAGATTTGAAGATTAGCAAGCGAATGGAATTAACCTCAAATGAAGCCATAAAACAAGCCATTTTAGCAGGCTTAGGATATTCAATTATGCCTTTAATTGGCATCCGTAAAGAAATACAAAACAAGGACTTACAAATTATTCCTTTAAAAGGATTACCCATCAAAACCAATTGGAGTTTAATTTGGGTAAAAGGCAAAAACCACAACCCTGCTGCCCTTGCCTATTTGGATTATTTAAAAAAGGAAAAAGAAGCGATTATCCATTCCAAGTTTAGTTGGTATGAGACGATGTAGCTTCTTTTTTATTTTCAATTCAATTGGCTCAACACTATTGCGATTTTTATAAACATAATAACAACTTTTAAAACTGTCATTATTAAATCACTATTGTTTTCTTCTTTCATTTCTCTTAGTTTTTAAAAACCTCGAAAAATGAATTCCGAGGTTTTGATTATTTAACGAAAATGTCTTTTAATTGACTGATTACGTTACCACTTCCAGAAATGGTGATTTCACCAATTCGATCTGCGATTTTTTCTACGTATTCCATCTCTTTCAATTTCCACAACATTTCGTTTTCCTCCATTAATTTAGCGGTATTCAACATACTACGCATAGCAGCCGTTTCTTCCCGTCTCATAATACTGTTGGCTTGTGCTTTTTTCTCTGCCACTAATACCTGATTCATGATTTCTTTCATATCTCCAGGTAAAATAACATCTCTAATTCCAGCATCGGCAACACTTAAACCTAAGGCGTTGATTTTCTCCAACATGTTTTCCAAAATTTCTTTTGAAATTGTGTCTTTTTTGTTCAACAACTCGTCTAAAGTGTAGCTACCAACTAAAGCTCGTAAAGCCAATTGCATTAACACATACAACTGTTTGTCGTATTCTTTGTTGTTTACCAAAGCTTTAACTGCGTCAATTACTTGGTAACGAACAAAAAAGTTAATCCGCAAAGTTGCTTTATCTTTTGTCAATAATTCTTGACCTGCGATTTCCATTTGTTGTTGACGAATATCTACGTTTTTAACTTCAATTGGAATGGCGTTGTTCCAGAAATAGTAGTTTCCGGCGGCCAATTCTTTTACAAAAGCACCATTTACAAACAACAAACCTTTTTCAAAGTTCAACACTTGAAATTTTCTAGTGTACGCACGAACTTTGATGTTTTCCAACAAAGCCACTGGAACCGTTTCTGTAATTTCTACTTTAGATAAATCGATTTTTGTAAAGGCATTGTCTAAATATCCTTTCCAAAAGGCATATCTTCCTGTCGTCAATACTTCTTTAAACATGCCGTTTACATAGTACAAAGCGATTTCATTATCTCCTATTTCGATTATTTCTAACATTGAAGCTAACTTTTCATTTTGCAATAAAATCGTTAATTCTATTGGCGCAACAAACGATTGCTTCATTTCATATATATGCACTTTTTTATTGCCTAAAATCCAATAAGAACCAGCTTCTAAGACGTTAATTAATTTTCCTTTTTCAAATACCAAACCTACTTGGTATGCTTGAATTGTAATTCTGTCGATCATAATTTATTTATAGTTATCATTAAACATTCATTTAAAAAAGAAAACCTTCAGTACTTCGTCCAAAGTC
>NZ_JAIWOF010000187.1 GCF_020217025.1 Flavobacterium sp.
CAAAACGGAAAAAAGTTAGTAATCAAAAGTATTCTAATGGGTTTCTATTCTATTTTGAAGTTAGCCGTAGCGAACAACAAGCAAATACAAAAGCAAAAGAACGGTTAGGAATACGAAGCCATTTTCAGGTCTTTTCCTAAGTGTTTCTTTACGAACAAGTCGAGCTAAAACTAACCAAGTCCGAAGATTTTCTTATGGTACATCATTTTTAGGAGTGATGCCACTCACCTACATTAAAAGTGTAGTGCTCTACCAACTGAGCTAACGCATCTTGAATTGCGTACGGGAATCGAACCCGCGCCAACTAACTGTTACAAGAACCTAAATCTTGCGCGTCTACCATTCCGCCATACTACTTTCGTAGCAGCAGGATTCGAACCTGCATAACATTTGTGATGATTTTTTGGAAAACCACCAAAACCTCCAAGCCAAGTTGAACAGTACAACATTATTCGCAATTGCGAAACGAATACTACAATAGTGCTATACCGAAACACCCAACAAGACTTGCTTGATATTATTTATTCACCTAATTGTCATTTCGACGTAAGGAGAAACTTTAGTTCAGCGTAGCTAAATCTCATTATATTTATGACCTTCTTTATTGCTGAACAAAGATTCAAAACCTACTACGCAATTATTTTGCGTAGTAAAATAACTTGTGGAAGTAGTAGGATTCGAACCTACTCAGTAATTAAACAACGGTTTTACAGACCGCCCCAACTCTCCTACTTTGGCGTACTTCCATTTTGTAAGGCTTATCATGAATGAAAATTCAATTTCCCGAGAGACAGTCGGGAATCCCGATAATTATCGGGACCAATAAGCCTTGTTCCTTTCTAAAGAACTCGTGTGATTTTGGAAGGACTCGAACCTTCAACCCTTTGCTTCGTAGGCAAATACTCTTTCCAATTGAGCTACAAAATCAGTTGCGATTCTGGTAAGATTCGAACTTACAACCTTTGAGTTAACAGCTCACTGCTCTACCCTTGAGCTACAGAATCAGTATTTTTTGGGCATAAAAAAAGCACCTCATAAAAGGTGCTTCATATCATAACAATGGAATACTACTATCCCAAATGCCTATTAGTATGCACCTGTTTATTCTTATATCCGAAATCATGTTTCGGAGCTACATTACGTGATGGACTAAAACAATCTATCATGATTGTAATATTTCGTTTTTGAATGTTATATAGTGTTCTCATTATTATATTTTTTAATATTTGATTTCTGCCAACTGACCACTGTGACTGTCAACTGATTTCTGTGGCAAAGATAAAGTCAAAAAAAAGTAACTTCCAAATCTTTTTTGAAATTATTTTATTGATAATCAATTAGTTATACTTATTTTTAAGCAATAAAAATCCTGTCCGTTTTCCAACAGATACTTCGGATTTTACAAATGACTGTCTCTCATTTGGTTACGCATTTACCTTTATTTTTTACTATTTCGTTTTATCATGAAACATTTTTTTACTTTTTTTTCTATTTCTGTCATGCTGAACTCGATTCAGCATCTAAAACTCTACTTTCAATCATTATTCAAACAAAAAAAACGCCCTTTTTGCAAAGGACGTTTCGTGTATTTTGGTGTAATTTTACTAAAAACAATAACTATTCTTCATAAAAACACATACAACGTCCATCATTCTCCATAGGAAAATCTATCGCTGAGCGATATTGAATTAGACTATTATGTTGCTTTTGTGTTTTCATTTCGAGGGCAAATGTAATAAAAATCATTTAAGTATTGATGGAACTAATTTTTTTCTTTGATTATATCGTATCAAATTTAAGTCTGATGATATTAAAGGACATTGCATTGTCATAGCTGACGCAAAAACTTGCTTATCATGGCCATCAAATTTATATTCCTCTTCAATATCTTTTATTAAAATATAATTTTCAAGAATTTCCTTGTCTAAAGGTTGAATTTCAATATTTTCTTTTTGTTTAATTCTGTAATAAATTTCAGAAATTATCTTGTTTGCAATTTCTTCATTTTTAAACCACTTAATAAAAATCTCAAGAAAAACACATGATGGAATTATTAATTTTATTTCATTGTTATTATTAATAGCCTGATCAATTATTTCAAGAGATTCTTTACTTACAGAAATATCACATCCTTCAAATATATCAGAAAAATAAGAAATAAGAGCATTAGTATCAACCACATATTTATAATCGACTGAGTAATTCATTTTGTGTATTAATTAAATAATCTTCTAAAGTTAAATCTGCATGTAATGTATTCTTATATAGTAAATCTAGGAAGTCTAAATCAGTTTCTTGAATATAAAAACTCGTATTTTCAGAAAGATTGTATAAATAATCAATCACACATTTTGAATTTATATCTTTTTTTTCGACCTGTTCTAATAATATTGTTAGAATATTATTTATAGAAGAAAGTTTAATATCCCAATATTTAATTCCTTCAATATATTCAGATAAATGATTAAAATCTTCATCATATTTTTTAGATTTTAATATTTCAACATTAATAATTTCTTTACATTCTAATTTAGTTAGTGTATGAAAACTCATAATCTATTTTTTAGCTTTACTAAATAAATCATCAGAATCTTCTTTAGAAACATCATTATTAAATTCTGAATCAAAATCATCTTTTTTACCAAACTTGGTATTTACAAAATCAACATCAATTAAATCAACACCTTCACTAACTGCAGACTCTATTAAACCATATGCTCTCTCCAAAATTGATGAAGCATTAAATTCAGATTTCTCTGAAATCAACTCTATGGCTTCCTCACTAAAAGGAAAAATTTTATTATCGTTAACAGATGCTATTCTATATTTAGTCAAATAGATTTCTATTAACAGTTTTGCTTGATTTAAATTAAGTTTATTAAATGAAATTATATGATTAGATAAATTTCCTGAATCACTTAATATGGGACTTCTTCTTTCCATTCCAGAGATTGACCATGCCTTTTCAATTAATCTTGGTACACCTGCATGCAATACAAGTATTAAATTATAGAACCCAATTCTTGCATTCTCCAAAATACCATCAAAAAAATTGGTTCTAATTTCTAACGCAAATTCTTGTTTTAATTTTTCACTTTGAAAATCTGGAATCCTTTCAAAATCATCAATGATTATGTAAGCACCATTAAAACCAGCAGCTTCAAAAAGCAAAACTAAATCATTAAAGACAAAATTTATTCTTGACTTCCCTCTTTTTAATTCATTATAAAACTTGATAAAATCTTCTTGATTAGTTGTTTTACTACCAAAAAAATTTAATTTATCACTATTTAAAATAAAATCAGATGAAATTTTATTAAACTCTTTTTTTGTGTAAAAATCTTTTGTAATGTTTGAAATATTTATTGAATTTTGAGAATAGAAATCTTTTGAACTTAATAACTCAACAATATCATCTTCTTCTTTAAAGTCAATTTTTCCATCATACAATTTCAAAATTGATTCTAATCTCAAAGATGCTAAAGAGTACTTAATGATGTTTTTATTAATTATTTCTTCAAAAATTAAGTCAACCAAATCATAAAAGGTTTTTGATTTACCACTTGGTAAAGGTGATATGTGTAAACCAAAACATTTATTTATATTATTTGATAAATCTAAACAAAAATCATTGTTAATTTTATCTACTAAATTTAAAGTAAAAGCTGATTTACCGTTACCTCTTCCGACATAAGAATTATCTAGAATATAACCCAGCCTCAAATGATTTGGATTACTTTGCGGCTCTTTAATGAAATTGTCTATTATTAAATTCAATTCTTCCTGTCTAATACTAGCCTCATAAATTGAGCCATTATATCTATCATCAGGGGAGATTTTATTAACAAATGGTGTATTTGGAAATGGATTTTCTCTTAAATTAAATACCTCATATTTTGCTTTTCTATCAACCGAAATTTCACTTGTAGGCTTTTTTAATAGATTTTTCATAATAATTTATTTTCTGTAATCAATTGCTATAATATTTTTAAATTGTCCATTTACCGATACGGGCTCTCTTTTTAAATACATAGCATTAGTCTCGTACGGTAATCTGTCTGCTTCTAAAGAAATTTGAACTTTTGTTTCTCCTTTCAAATTTCTTAAATATATTTTCTCTAAAAATTCATTAAAAACAAAGCTAGGTATCCTTTTTTTGTAACAAACTCTTTCTCTTAAATCTGATATTCTTATAAAATGTGTTCCTCTATCCCTTTTCAAAGCAAAATAGCAATCAACCAAAGCATCAACAAAATTATCTTGATTATTCTGTGTCCATTCCAATTTGTGAATATATAATTTCAAATTATTTTTATAAGTAAAAACATTAACCAAATCTCTGTTATTGGTATTATTTATTATCAAAGATGTTGGATAAACTAATCTTCCGTCAAAATTTGGATAAAACTCAGTACTATGAATTATTCCTAGCTGTTTACCTCTTTCTACCCATATATTAAATGTTTCAAAAGAATGTTTATAGTTATAAATTTTATTTAAAAAATAATTTAACCAATATTTCCTGAATCTACTTATAATTGAATTATAATTTGATTTATTATAGAAACCGTTTAAATCTTTATCAATTAATTTATCATCATAAAGTGTATTTAATAGAGACTCATTTGCTTCATTTAAATTTATATCTTGCTCAAGAAAATTTGAAATATCAGACTCGAGTTTTTTCTGTAGTTTTTTTGAAAATAAATACCAATCTCTATTTTTTTTCATGTCATCTTTTTCAAATCCTAACTTTCTAGGTGAGTATATTGGAAAAATGAGTAGACCGTTTTTTGTTTTATTTTGTGAATAGCACAGATTTATTAAATCAAAAAACGCAAAAAAATGATTTTCCATTAAAACTAAAAGTTTTTCATAAAATAGTCTTTTATCTTTTTCTCCAAACAATAAACATTCATTACCAAGATCTGTGAGTATTAAATTCTTTTTGTTATCTTTTATTAAATTATAATTAACAGCTTCAAAAATAACTTGTTCAAAAGTATAAATATACCTTTTAACTTGTTTTTCAGATAACTCAGACTGATCAGTTGTTAGTTTTCTATATTTTGACTCACCTAATCTTTCTTTATCTTTTAGAATTTTAAAATATAAAAAAACCAAATCTCTTTCCTCATAAATTTTACAGCTTTGAAGCAAAATAAAAATATAGTCAAGAAAATAAAATTTTCTGACCATTTGTGGATTTGAAACTTGTTGATTATTATCCAAAATATTTTTTTTCAAATATACCAAAAACCCAACTACAAATCGTAAGTAAATACAACGATTTATAATTGAGTTTTCAACATTTTTTAATCCTCTCTACTCCCATCATCCGCCATTCGCACCATTTTTGGTGTAAACTTGGCAACTACATCTACCAAATCTTCTTGGGCAGCCATAACTTGATGAATATCTTTGTAAGCCATTGGTGCTTCGTCTTTTCCTGCGCCAATAAGCGTTACACCATGGTCTTTCAAAATGGCTTGCATTTCGTTTTTAGTAATGGTTTTAATGGCTTGGGTTCTGCTCATTTGTCTTCCAGCACCATGCGAGGCAGAGTTGATAGCGTTCTCCTCACCTTTTCCTCGCACTAAAAATCCAGGTGCCGTCATACTTCCTGGGATAATTCCCATCACTCCTTTTGCGGCAGGAGTAGCTCCTTTTCTATGCACAATTACTTCTTCACCATTATAGGTTTCTTTCCAAGCAAAATTATGATGGTTCTCTACTTTGGCTAAAACAGTTGCTCCCAAAGCTTTTTCCATTTTGGTATGAATAATTTCATGACAAGCCGAAGCGTAATCTCCCGCCAAATTCATCGCAATCCAATATTCTTGTCCTAAATCAGAACTTAAATCCAAATAGGCTAAGTTTCTGGCTACTTCTGGAAGTTTACAAGTTTCTTTAGCAATTTTAGTATAATGTCCAGCAATAGTAGCTCCAAATCCTCTCGAACCTGAATGCGTCAACAAAGCCACATATTTTCCTTTCGGAATGTTTAATGCAGCATCATCGGTTGCAAATTCTATAATACCAAATTCCACAAAGTGATTTCCACCACCAGAAGAACCCAATTGCGACCAAGCCTTATCTTTTAAGTTTTTAATAAAAGTGTGTTCCGCAAACTCATTTCTATCCAAAACTTCATGATTCGATTTGTATTGTCCGTGAAAACCGTGTCCCGCTCCAAATTTAGAATGGGCAACCAATTCTCTTTTGAATTTTGCTTCATTTTCATAATAAAACAACTCCGGAATATCATAAATCGACAAAGCCATTCTACATCCAATATCCACACCCACACCAAACGGAATCACCGCATTATTGGTAGCTAAAACCCCACCAATTGGTAATCCATAACCTTGATGCGCATCAGGCATTAAAGCGCCCGCTACCGTAACAGGCAATTGCATGGCAACTTGCATTTGTTTAATAGCGCCTTCTTCAATTTTATCGGCACCATACAAAGCAAAATCAGCTGGATTTGGATTTAGAGCGATAAAATCTTCTGGTTTTTCATTGGCTTTTTCAATAATAGCTTGTGCTAACTTTCCAAAGATTTTATGTTCTAAAAATGCTTCTGGATTTTCTAATACCAAGGCATAATTCGATACCATTTCTTCTTTAGTCAATCCTGTTCTTTTGGCATTAGCTTTTAAAGCTACACCTATTAAAGATCCTTCTGGATAACCTAAGGCTAATAAATCGGTTCCGTTAATTTTAGTTTCCATGACGTTAAATTTATATTTTTTATTTGATTTTTGTTGCTTTCGAGAGCCTGATGCATGTCTAACGATACATCAGGCTAACTACCCTTTGTTTGATGAAGCAAAGGTTTTACAGAACTACGCAATTATTTTGCGTACTAAAAAAAGAATTGTATTTTTGAGTAAATTCTGATAATTTAATTTTAAAAATTATTCAATCTGTGTTCCAAAAAAATCCGTCACCATTAGCGCTCCGCCTAGGCGGACCCGTTTCATCCGGGTGCCAAAAACCTGAAACTTAAATTTTTAAACATATAAGTCATATAAGGATAAACAAAGTTTAGATTATGCTGATTAAAGTTCATAAAAGATTATAAAGTTTTTTAAAATTTATTAAATCTGTGTTCGAAAAAAAATCCGTCACCATCAGCGCTCCGCCTAGGCAGACCCGTTTCATCCGCGTGCCAAAAACCTGAAACCTGAAACAAAAAAAATGGCTCAAAATAAAAACGCTCTCATCCGCTACAAAACCATCGACAAATGTTTGCAAAACAACTACCGTCAATGGACATTAGAAGATTTAATGAACGCTTGTAGCGAAGCTTTATACGAATACGAAGGCAAGAAAAACCCCGTAAGCAAACGCACCATTCAATTAGATATTCAGATGATGCGTAGCGAAAAGTTGGGCTACAATGCGCCCATTGAAGTCTATGATAAAAAGTATTACCATTATGCCGATGAAGATTTCTCCATAACCGATATTCCTTTAACCGAAACGGATATTAATGTATTGAGCGAAACGGTTTCTATGTTGAAGCAATTCAAAGATTTTTCGCTTTTTAATGATGTTTCGGATATCCTACAACGGTTAGAAGATAAAATTTATGCCGAGAAATCGCACACCCAACCCGTTATTCATTTGGATAAAAACGAGAGTTTAAAAGGCTTGCATTTTTTGGACGAAATCTATCAAGCCATAGTTAAAAAAATAGTTTTAGTAATCACTTATAAGTCATTCAAATCCAAAGAAGAACAACAATTTCATTTTCATCCCTTTATCCTGAAAGAATTCAACAATCGTTGGTTTATTATTGGGCGAAAAAAAGCTAGTCAACCCATCACAAATTTAGCATTAGATCGAATCATTAAGATTGATTACGATTTTCAAATGCCCTTTTTGGAGCAATCTTTCGATGCTGAAAAATATTATAAAAATGTAATTGGCGTAACTGTAAATTCAGGTTTACAACCTAAACCCATTCAACTTTGGATAGACCAATACAATGCACCTTATGTTTTAACCAAACCGCTTCATCGCTCCCAACGATTGCTAAAAGAAAACGAAGACGGAAGTATTATCATCAACCTATTTCTAATTGAAAACTACGAAATGGAACGCATTCTTTTAGGCTTCGGAGACGGCTTAGAAGTCCTAAAACCCGAACGTTTGCGATTACGAATGAAAAGTATTTTAGAGAAATCATTAAAACGCTATGATGAAAACACAAATATTCAAATTAGCTAAACTTTAATATCTTTTTGTATTTCCTTCTACCTTTCTTCCTATGTTGTTCGTATAAACACCCCTTTTTACGAAGCGCATAGGAACAACATACGAACAAACTACGAACAAAACCCCTATAATTTGAGGTTGCACCCTTCATTTGGCAACAAAAGGTGTCAAAACCTGTCAAAACCCGTCAAAAGCTATCAAATCGTTCTATTCAACCCTTTAATTTTTATCAGTTTAAGTATGCCGAGTGTATGAGGAGTGTATGCGTTAAGTATGGCTAGTGTATGCTAGAAGTATGGATGAAGTATAGATACAGTATGGATAGTGTATGCAAAGAGAATTTTTTTCATTAGTTCTCGATACATTTTAGATTTGCAAATCTAAGGCTTTCCAAATCCAAAACACTCGAAGTGACGGTAGAGGAAATATGGAATTAAAAAACATTAAGCTAAGAGCTTAAAAACTATATAAACGAAACCTCTCAGTCGTCATTTCGAGTGATTTTTGAAAGGAAAAATGCTAATTTTTGCTTTTAAAAATTGTATCGAGAACTATAGAACCAAAACAAAAAAAGACACCCGAAAGTGTCTTTTAATAATTTATGATGAATGAATTAATAAGCCAAAAGCTCTTTTAATTCTGTTTCAAATCTACCTTTTGGTAAATATTGATCTTCCAACGTCTTCATGAATGGAATCGCTGATTCTAAACTTCCTACTCTTCTTACTGGAGCGTCTAAGTATTCGAAACAGTTTTCCATAATCATAGCAGAAATATCGCTTGCTACACCACCAAACAAAGTATCTTCTTGTAAAATGATTACTTTATTCGTTTTCTTAACTGAAGCGTAAATTGCATCCCAATCCATTGGTTGTAAAGTTCTTAAATCTAATAAGTCTGCTTTGATTTCTGGATTTTTAGCCAAAGTTTCTAAAGCCCAATGAACGCCTGCTCCAAATGAAATAATCGTAACATCTGTTCCTTCTTTAATTAACGAAGCTTTTCCGAAAGGTAATGTGTAATAATCTTTTGGCACATCTTGATACACACTTCTGTACAATTGCTTGTGTTCGAAGAATAATACTGGATTTGGATCGTTAATTGCGGTATTCAATAAACCTTTTGCATCGTAAGGAAATGCTGGATAAACTACTTTCAATCCTGGAGTTTTGGTGAACCAAGCTTCGTTAGTTTGTGAGTGGAAAGGTCCTGCTTGAGTACCACCACCGCAAGGCATACGCACCACCACATCCGACTTTTCTTGCCATCTGTAATGTTGCTTTGCTAATAAGTTTACGATTGGATTAAATCCGGTTGAAACGAAATCCGCAAATTGCATTTCCATTACCGCTTTAAATCCGTTTATGGATAATCCGTTAGCCGCTGAAACTACAGCACTCTCACAGATTGGTGTATTTCTAACTCTTTCTTTTCCAAATTGAGCTACAAAGCCATCGGTAATTTTGAAAGCACCACCATATTCGGCGATATCTTGTCCCATGATTACCAAGTTCTCATGGCGTTCCATCGACTGACGTAAACCATTAGAAATCGCATCAATCACACGGATGTTTTCTGTTTCTGAAGATGGATTGAATTCTTCGAAAGTATAAGGTTGGTAAACATCACCTAATTCCTCTTCTAAAGAAGCTACAATTTCTGGTTCTTCTTGAACTTTCGCCCAATCCGTATCAATTTCTTTCTTGATTTCAGCTCTGATAGCCTCATCATCTTCATCTGATAAAACTGCCGTAGCTTTTAAGTAATTTCT
>NZ_JAIWOF010000188.1 GCF_020217025.1 Flavobacterium sp.
ATAATTTTCAACTGGGTCTTTTACGGCCCACATGTCCATTAATTCTTGAGGAACGTATTTCGTACCACTCGCCTCTTCATGTCCACGCATTCTAAACGTTTTAAACTCTAACAACACCGGACGAGGATTTTCAATCATAGAAGCTTTTAATTCCGAAATCAAATGCACTACTTCTAATAAATTGTTTCCATCTACAATGTGGCTTTCCATTCCGTAACCTACACCTTTATCAGCAAGGTTTTCACAACGGTATTGCTCGTTTGTAGGAGTTGATAATCCGTAACCATTATTTTCAATTACAAATAAAACTGGTAATTCCCATACAGCAGCAATATTCAAAGCTTCGTGAAAATCACCTTCCGAAGTAGCTCCTTCACCTGTAAATACAGCAGTTACTTTTCCGTTTTTTCTTAATTTATTGGCTAAAGCGATTCCGTCTGCAATTCCTAATTGAGGACCTAAATGCGAAATCATACCAATAATTTTATATTCTTGCGTTCCAAAGTGGAAACTTCTGTCGCGTCCTTTTGTAAATCCGTTTTTCTTTCCCTGCCATTGCGAAAATAAGCGGTGTAAAGGAATATCACGAGTAGTAAATACTCCTAAATTACGGTGCATTGGTAAAATATATTCATCTTTATCCAAAACTGAAGTTATTCCCACAGAAATAGCTTCTTGCCCAATTCCTGAGAACCATTTCGATACTTTTCCTTGACGGATTAGAATCAACATTTTCTCTTCAATCAAACGCGGTTTTAAGATTTTCTTGTATAAATCAAGTAGTTGCGAATTCGATAACTCTTTTCTTTCAAAGTTCATGATGATGGAACAATTAAATTTTGCTCAAAAGTAATAAAAATAACATTTTGAAAGCGAATTGTTATAAAAAAAGAAAGTTAAAAAATCAAAGTCAAGAGCAAGTTCAAATTCAAGTTCAAATTTTAACGTAAAGAGCACTAAGAATTAATTTCAAGTTTTGTAAAACCAGTTCAAGCTATATTTCCACTATTCCCTTATCCCTTTTTACTTTTCCCTTTTTCCTTTTTACTTTATCCAATTGTTAACAACTTTCCTTTTTTGAATTTAAAATATTTAATTACATTTGTATTTACTTGGGTTATAACCCAAATGATTTATTAACAACAAAGCTTAAGTATGCAACAAATTCCTAGTGTTGACTTACGTGATTTCCTGTCGGATGATCCGGCACGTAAACAAAAATTTGTAAATGAAATCGGAAAAGCCTACGAAGAAATCGGCTTCGTAGCATTAAAAGGTCATTTTTTAGATGACAAATTAGTTGAAGGTTTGTATTCAGAAGTAAGAAACTTCTTTTCACTTCCTTTAGAAACCAAAGCTAAATACGAAATTCCAGGTATTGGTGGACAACGTGGTTATGTTTCTTTTGGTAAAGAACACGCTAAAGGTCGCTCCGCTGGAGATTTGAAAGAGTTTTGGCATTTTGGACAATACGTTAGCGAAGGTTCAAAATACGCTGGCGAATATCCAGATAACGTGGAAGTAACAGAATTACCTAAATTCAATGAAGTAGGTAAAGAAGCGTACCAAATGTTAGAAAAAACAGGTGTTTATGTGTTAAGAGCTTTAGCACTTTACATCGGATTAGACGAATTCTACTTTGATAAATACATCAAAGACGGAAACAGTATTTTACGTCCAATCCACTACCCACCTATTACTGACGAACCTAAAGACGGAGCCGTTCGTGCAGCAGCACATGGCGACATCAACTTGATTACCTTATTAATGGGCGCTCAAGGAAAAGGATTACAAGTACAAAATCACAACGGAGAATGGATTGATGCTATGGCACAACCCGACGAGTTAATGATTAACGTAGGTGATATGTTATCAAGACACACCAACAACAAGTTGAAATCAACGATTCACCAAGTGGTAAATCCACCAAGAGAATTGTGGGGTTCATCTCGTTATTCAATTCCTTTCTTCATGCACCCAGTAAGCGACATGAGTTTAAATTGCTTACCAGAATGTATTGATGAAAACAATCCAAAATTATACGAAGATATCAACGCTGGTGAATTCTTACACGAACGTTTGGTAGAATTAGGATTGATTAAGAAATAAAGGAAATAAAATTCCAATAAATAAAATTCCAAATTCCAAGTAACATTGGGGTTTGGTTTTTTGTTTAAAGATTAACATTTACACGCCACATTGGAACGCGGATAAAACGAATTTTTCGGATAACCGCAGATTAATAATAAAAATTATGAGTAGTATTTTACACAAAGAGTTAACAGGCTCAATTTTGAAATTGTTATATGAAGTATATAATGAACTAGGATATGGTTTTCTTGAAAAAGTTTATCAAAATGCATTATATAATGAATTAAAAAATAATGGCTTTGATGTTGAATCTCAAAAGCAAATAAAAGTATATTACAAAAATATTGAAGTAGGAGAATATTATGCAGATTTAATAGTAAACGATAAAGTAATTTTAGAATTAAAAGCCACTGAAACTATTACTGAAGCTCATGAATTTCAACTACTTAATTATTTAAAAAGCACAAATATTGAAGTAGGCCTTCTATTAAACTTTGGAAAGAAACCAGAATTTTGTAGAAAAGTATTTCAAAATTATAGAAAATAAAATCAGCGATAATCCGAAAAATTCGTTTTATCCGCGTTCTAAAAAATTAACTATGAATGATTTAGAAGAACAATTAAAAAAACTTTTCCCAAACCACGAAGTTTCTAACGAACCAGAAGCTATCGAGGAAACTCCTCATGAATTATTTGTTCAAAAGGAACCGATGATTTGCAAATATGAGAAGCGCAAAGGAAAACCTACCACGATTATTTCAGGATATGAAGGCGAAGACGAAGATTTTAAAATCTTAGCGAAAGAAATCAAAAGCAAATTAGCGGTTGGCGGTACTTTTAAAGATGGCGAAATCATCATCCAAGGCGATTATCGTGATAAAATCATGAAACTATTACAAGACAAAGGATTTAAAACAAAACGAGTTGGAGGATAAATTCAATAAGTAAATTAAAAATTATGAATTAAAAATAGCTTGAAGCTTATTGCCTAAAGCATAATGCAAAAACAAATGATAGCAGCATCAGAATTAATATTAAATCCAGACGGAAGTGTTTATCACATCAATTTAAAACCTGGACAAATCGCTAACGATATTATCTTCGTTGGGGATCAAAATCGTGTAGAGAAAATTACAAAACACTTTGATTCAATCGAATTTACGACTCAAAAACGCGAGTTCAAAACCCAAACAGGAACTTACAAAGGCAAAAGAATTACCGTTATGTCTTCTGGAATTGGTCCAGATAACATCGACATTGTAATGAATGAATTAGACGCATTAGTAAACGTAGATTTAGAAACAAGAACTGTTAAAAAAGAATTGACTTCTTTAAACATTGTGCGTATTGGAACTTCGGGTTCTTTACAAGCGAATATTCCTTGTGATAGTTTTGTGATGAGTCAGTATGGTTTAGGTTTGGATAACATGCTTCGCTCCTATTTAATTGATGAAATTTCAGAAACCGAAATGGAAGAAGCATTCATCAAGCAAACAAATTGGGACATGAGAAAAGGTCGTCCGTACGTAATTGCAGGAAGTAAAACGTTAGAACAACGATTAGAAAGCGATAAAATCTTCAAAGGATTCACAGGAACTGCAGGCGGATTTTACGGTCCTCAAGGACGTGTAGTGCGTTTAGGAATTCAAGATCCTGAGTTAAACTCTAAAATGGATAGTTTCAATTTCAACGGAACTCGAATGACCAATTTAGAAATGGAAACAGGTGCTATTTACGGTTTAGGAAAACTATTAGGACACAACTGTTTATCATTAAATGCTATCATCGCTAACCGTGCAACTGGAACTTTCAGTGAGGACCCATACAAAGCTGTAGATGAATTAATTGTATATGCTTTAAATAAGTTAGCTGAGTAACTTAAAACTTCTAAATTCGTTAATCAAATTTCAATATTCCAAATTGAATGTTGAATATCAAATAACGAATGTTGAATAATGAGATTATAAAATGAATTTAATTCTAGAAACACCCAGACTAATCCTCAGAGAAATGCGTCACGAAGATGCAAATGCTCTATTTGAAATGGATTGCAATCCTAATGTGCACAAATATCTATGGCAAAAACCTGTTGTTCATATTGACGAAGTTCATGCTTACATTGATATGGTTAGAAAGCAATACATGGATAACGGAATTGGGCGTTTTGTTGCTATTACTAAAGATACAAATGAACTCATCGGTTGGACAGGAATTAAATTTGTAAACGACCACATAGAAAATGGAAATACGAACTTCTATGATTACGGCTATCGTTTAAATGAAAAATTTTGGAACAAAGGTTACGCTACTGAAGCTTCAAACGCTTGGCTAGACTATGGCTTTAACCAAATGAACATTCAAGAAATGAATGCTTATACTCATGCCGAAAACGGAGCTTCCAACCATGTGTTGCAAAAAGTAGGTTTCCATTTTATGGAAGATTATCCTGATGAAAATGGCGTAACTTGGAAATGGTGGCTGTTAAAGAAATTAGAATTTAGAAATCAGAATTTAGAACAATGAAAACAATCAAAATAGCTGGAGTTCCAGAGCATTTCAATTTACCTTGGCACATGTGTATCGAAGATGGCGAATTTGAAGCCGTGGGAATCGACTTGCAATGGACTGATGTTCCAGAAGGAACTGGTAAAATGTGTCAAATGTTGCGCGATGGCGAAACCGATATTGCCGTAATTCTTACTGAAGGTATCATTAAAGATATCGCTGCTGAAAATCCGAGTAAGATTGTGCAAGTTTATGTGCAAAGTCCTTTAATTTGGGGAATTCACGTTGCTGCTAATTCTAATTACAAAACACTTTCAGATTTAGAACATAAAAAAGTAGCTATTTCTCGAATGGGTTCTGGTTCGCATTTGATGAGTATTGTGAATGCTCAAAATCAAAATTGGAATACCGAAAATTTACAATTTGAAATCGTGAACACCATTGATGGCGCGGTTGAAAGCTTAACTTCAGGAAAAGCAGATTACTTCATGTGGGAACGTTTTATGACGCAACCATTAGTAGATAAAGGAATTTTTAGAAGAATTGCGGAATGCCCTACTCCTTGGCCTTGTTTTGTAATTGCAGTTCGCAATGAGGTTTTGGAAAATCATCCAAAAGTAATCGACCAAATTTTAGACATCATCAATACCAC
This sequence comes from Flavobacterium sp., assembly GCF_020217025.1. Lineage (GTDB taxonomy): Bacteria > Bacteroidota > Bacteroidia > Flavobacteriales > Flavobacteriaceae > Flavobacterium. The sequence continues at coordinate 5,249 of NZ_JAIWOF010000188.1, forward strand.
AACCGAAGAATTCAAAATGATTCCGAGTATTGACAGAACCTTAGCTTCTAAATACAATCAAAATGTAGAAGCGATTCAAGAATGGTTAAAATTAACACGTTGGTCGCAAAAACAAATGACAGCTCCAACTCTAGATAAAATAATGGAACAACTTTTGAAGCTTCAAATTATCGATAAAAAACTACCAAAAGAGTCGATACTTAAATAATTCCGTATTTTTATCGTTTTAAACGAAATGACAATTAAAATCCCAACTATCGCCGAACTCAAAGAAAAGCTTTCTTTACCGAAGCCGTGGGATAGTGTTGTCATTTTTTTGTTGAATATCTTAATTGCTATTCCACTTTTTTTAATTGCACATCAAAATTTAATCGATTTAGAATGGTCACTGCATTTGGATAGAATTATCATATTCATCCTTATTCTTGTAGCCATTCAACTTGTTCTTCGATTGGTAAAAACCATCATTATTCTGATTGTTTTCCTATACTTAATTGCTTTGTTGTACGGCACTTTGTTCGGGAATTATGGTTTTAATCGGGTTTTTGAAGATTATCGTTATATGGTATATTCTATGAGCGAAACACCAAATCCGCAAGACATTATTGTAGCCAAATTGCTCCCCTTTCCAAACAAATCGAAAATTATCAATGCGGTTGATTTCTCTAATCCAAAAGTTCGAAATTTTGCTTTATTCGCAACCACACAACATTTCCGAGAAATCAAACAAACGGGTGAAACCAGAAGAATGATTCAATGTTTTGCTGTTTTTAAAGAAATTAGAAACCGTTGGAATTACGTAAACGATCCAAAAGGAAGAGAATATATTGCATATGCCTCTGAAAGTTTGCAACACTTTTCGGGTGACTGTGATGACCACGCTATTTTGATGGCAGCCTGTATTAAAGCAATTGGCGGAACACCTAGAATTATTCATACTGGAGGTCATTTATATCCTGAAATGTTGATTGGCAATAAGAACGATTTAGAAACCGCCATTTACTTGATTAAAGAGGTGCTTTTTAAACAAGAAAGTCACCACCAACTAATTCATTATCATATTGATGAAAGAGGTCAAATTTGGTTAAATTTAGACTACACCGCAACCTATCCTGGTGGTAAATTTATGAGCGAAGAAATTCTTGGTGAGCTGACTTTTAATTGATAAAATTTTCTATATTTACAAAAATATTAACCTTACACATGAAAAGAATTAGCTGTTTATTGGGACTGTTTCTGTCGTTAAGTACTTTCGCTCAATCCTATGAGAGCAAAGCTACTGACACAATTACATCTCCTATATTTTCCAAAAAAAACGAAATAAAAGTAGATGTATTAAACTTAATTGGTAATGGAAGATTAGGAATATCTTATGAACGATTTCTAAATAAAGATTTTTCAGTTGGTATTACGGGATTGGCTTTTAACAAATCAAATAAAAAAGAAGACTTTCTTAAAGATGATACTCGAACGATGATTGAGTATCAAGTAATTCCTTATGTCCGTTATGCGATGTCTAAAAGCGCTACAAATTTATACTACTTGGAAGCTTTCTCTGATATAAATGGAGGTCAATATAAAGAGCTAAAAACATTAAATAATGGTACGGCTGATTATGTTGTGGTAACTAAAAAAGATTACAACGATATTGCTTTAGGAGCAGCCGTTGGATACAAGTTATACTTTAAAGAGAGTTTTGTTATCGATTTAACAGTAGGAATTGGAAAAAATTTATTCAATAGTGATAGCCCTTCAACTGTATCTCGTTTAGGTCTTAACTTAGGTTATCGTTTTTAAAATAAAATACAATGAAAAAATACATACACTATCTAACTATAGCTATCATCACATTATTATTTACGGGTTGTACCGAAAGTGATGATGAATTTTTTGCAACAAAAGCGGTTACTGTTAACAATAAAATCGAAGTCAGTGCTTCTGGCAATGTTTTAAATGTTAGTTGCAACTTTGACAGAATTCTAAATTATGGTTCTGATGCTCCTCTAGATTTGTTTTTAACAACAACTTCAAGAGCATTCTTTTTTAATTATTCAATGCAAAAAAGAAACGCTTCAGGAACTTGGGAAAACTATGTTCCAACTACTCTAACTGCCACAAAAGGAGATAATTTTGTAGGAAGCTATATTTCAGGTATCCAGCAATTAGACGCTTTAGATACTACTTACGAATACGAAACTGATATCACATTAAGCCCAGGACAATACAGAGTAGTTGTAGAACCACGAATAGTTTCATTAGATTCTCAAGATGTAGTAACCGTTATAATTAATACTACTACAGTTGGTGCTGTAAATAATACTTTAGAATTTACAGTGAATTAGTTTTGTGTAAATGTTGTATTGGGTTTGGGATATTTACGGCTTGTATGCAAGTTAAAAAACAGAATGGATAAAGAAATATTTGAAAAAAGTTTTATCGAAAAATTAGACAAGAACTTTCCTGAATTATCAAAAAATTTTGACTTTAGATTTAAGATATTTTCTGAATTCAATACACTAATTTTTGAATTAAATAAATGCCTAATTCTTGAACTGAATAGAGCATCAATAACCCTTACAAATCATTTACTAGAACGTCTTTTAAAATTGGCACTTATTTATAATGAATCAGGATTTGGACCAACACCTCTTGAAGAATGGAATGAAAAATTTGGCGAACCAACTAAAAAGTATAATTCAATTTCTTTAGGCAATTCTATTGAGTTATGTAAAAAGAAAAACTTAATCACTGATTCTGAAAAAAATATTCTTTTCAATACAATTAGAGTTCTAATGAGAAATGGATTTTCTCACGCTGATTCGACGTATATTTTAGCAAACATTCCTGATGAAACACCAATGTATGTAGGCAATTTAAAAAGGCCAAATGACAACCTAAAAGAAATTGGAGTGAATCAAAAAATAATTCCAACTTTTCAAGCCATACAGATGGAAAGTTTTGCAAAAGAAAATGCCAAACCTTATTTTCATTTTGTTTTTGATTTAACTCATAAAATAGAAAATCGAATAATTGATAAAAAATAAAACCAACATACAGCAGCGGTTTGCTTCAATAACTACTACCGGATTTTCAACAGAAAATTTACTACTAAATGGAATATTTAGTTTATTTACAACATTTTATTATTGTTACAACAACTATAAAAATTCAAACACTATAGCATTATAAAAATTTAAAAATCAATGCATTTAAAAATTTCATCAAAACTATTTTCTTTATCTAATAAGAAAGATATTTATTTGAATGGTGAAAATTTATACAGTATGGAACCAACAAATATTGTTGGAGATTATTGTCTGAAATTAATTGAATTAAAAAGTGGATTTGTAAAAGCATTAATTGTAAGAAAAACTAACTTTCTTAGCGATAGTTTTACTATTCGTTTGTTAAACGAAGGAAATTTTCCCATACTTTTTTGTCGTAATGTAAGATGGAAACATAATTACAATTGCGTATACAATGGAACTAAATATCGCATTGAAGAAATTAAAAAAAAATATGTGATTATTAGAAATGATATTATAGTTGCTAAATGGATAAAAGTGGAATACAATTCATTTGTAGAAGAAGATAATTTTGAAATTTTAGACTCTTGCAATGAATTAGAATTTATAATTTCTATGTGTTTAATAATTTATCAAAAAGAAATTGTTAAAAGAAATCCGTCATAATTTTAAATATTGGTTATTAAACCACTACCACTCAATCTCACTTTTCCCTTTCTCCCTCAAATACGCATTCGTCAATTTAAAATGATTATTTCCAAACCACATGCCTCTGTTGGCACTTAAAGGTGACGGATGTCCACTTTCTAAAACCAAATGTTTTTCTCTGTCGATAAGTTTGCCTTTTTTCTGAGCAAAACTACCCCATAATAAAAACACTACATTTTCAGATTTTTGATTAATCAAATCAATGGCAGCATCGGTAAAAACGTTCCATTTTAAATGTTTGTGGCTGTTAGCTTCGTCTTTTCTTACCGTTAAACCAGCGTTTAATAACAGAACACCTTGCTTTGCCCAACGTTCTAAATTTCCGGAAGTTGGGAAAAGAATTCTATCATATTCGGTATTAATTTCTGTGAAAATATTTTTCAACGATGGCGGAATTGCCACACCATCATTCACCGAAAAACACAAACCATTCGCCTCACCTGTTCCATGATACGGATCTTGTCCAATAATCACCACTTTTGTATCTTGAAAATCAAATTGCTCAAAAGCCGAAAAAATGAGTTCTTTGGGCGGAAAACAAGTCGTAATAGCGTATTCTTGCTCCACTTTTTGCATGAGTTCTACAAAATAAGGCTTCTGAAATTCAGACGCTAACAAGGTTTCCCAACTCTGATTTTTGATAAACATTTTATAATTTTTACCAAAAATATAAATTTCTGTTGCAATATGGATTTATTACTTTGTAACTTTGACCTAACAGAAAAAGAAAAATGATTTCGATTACAGATAAAACGCTACAAGATTTAGAATTTAATACGGTTTTAGAAACCATCGCTGGTCGCTGCAACACTGATATTGGTGAGGCAAAAGCCATGGCGATAACGCCGTTCAAAAACAAAGAAGAATTGCTTATTAACTTAAAGCAAACTTCTGAATATTTATCTTCGTTTTCCAACAATAACGCCATTCCGAATCACGGATTTGAGAACATTAACTACGAACTGAAATTTTTAGCCATTGAAGATAGTTTCCTAGAAGTAGGTAGTTTTAAAAAGAT
>NZ_JAIWOF010000189.1 GCF_020217025.1 Flavobacterium sp.
TGCCAACCTTTCAGAAACGGCGATTACGTTGATTCAGTTTTTAAAGAAGTTCGAAGATTATTATCCCAATTTGTACCAAAAAGCGTCTCAAATTGACATTGTAAAATTGATTATTCAACGCATTGATGAAGTAGTTGATAAGTTCGGAATCATAAAAGATAATGCTTCTCCAGATTTAGTAGATATTCGCCGAAACATTAATGTGGTAAGAGGGAAAATCAACCAGAGTTTTGGTATGGCTTTGAGTCAATATAATTCACTTGGTTATTTAGATGATATTAGAGAAACCGTGGTTGAAAATCGCAGAGTTTTAGCGGTTTTAGCCATGTATCGAAGAAAAGTAAAAGGTTCGATTTTAGGAAGTTCTAAAACAGGAAGTATCGCTTACATCGAACCCGAAGCAGCGCAACGTTATTCGCGTGAGTTAAACAATTTGGAATACGAAGAGCGCGAAGAAATCATGCGTATTTTAAAACGTTTAACCAATGAAATTCGTCCGTTTACTGAAACGATTGCGGCTTACCAAGACTTTTTAAGTGATATTGATGTGATTGCCGCAAAAGCTAAATATGCTAACAAAATCAATGGAATTCTTCCAAATATTATTGAAGAAAAGCGAATGTTTTTTAGAGAAGCCTTCCATCCTATTTTATATTTAAACAATAAAGAAAAGAAAGCGGTTACGTATCCACAAACCATCGAATTACATAATGAAAGTCGCATTATTGTGATTTCGGGCCCAAATGCTGGTGGAAAAACGATTTCCTTAAAAACCGTTGGATTACTACAATTGATGTTGCAAAGTGGGATATTAATTCCGGTTCACGAACGAAGCGAAACCTTTTTATTCGATAGAATTTTAACAGATATTGGCGACAATCAATCCATTGAAAATCATTTAAGTACATATAGTTACCGATTAAAGAACATGAACTACTTCTTAAAGAAATGTAACGCTAAAACCTTGTTCTTAATTGATGAATTTGGAACCGGTTCTGATCCTGAATTAGGTGGTGCTTTAGCAGAAACTTTCTTGGAAGAATTCTATGCTCGTGAAGCTTTCGGAATTATAACAACACATTACAGTAATTTAAAAATATTGGCTAACGAATTGCCTTATGCGTCGAATGCGAACATGATGTTCGATGAAAAATCATTAGAACCCATGTACAAATTGATTTTAGGTCAAGCCGGAAGTTCATTTACGTTTGAAGTAGCACAAAAAAATGGTATTCCGTTTGGATTAATCAATCGTGCTAAAAAGAAAATAGAAGGCGGAAAAGTTCGTTTCGACAAAACCATTGCTACCCTTCAAAAAGAGCGTTCAAAATTAGAAAAAACATCTTTAACTTTAAAAGAAGAAGAAACCAAAGCGCGTGAAGAAAGCAAAAAAATGGAAACCATCAATGCGAAAATTCAAGAGAAATTGGAGCGTTATCAAGAATTGTACGATGCTAACCAACGTTTGATTTATATTGGACAAAAAATTGATGATATTTCGGAGAGTTACTTCAATAACAAAGACAAAAAGACCTTAATTGGTGAGTTTTTAAAAATGGTTGAGATTGAAAATTCAAAACGTAGAAAACTTTCGGTTAAAGAAAAGAAAGTAAAAGAAGTTATCCAGAAAAAAGTAGAGGAAGAAGTAAAAGTTAAGGTAGAGGAAATTCGCACGGTTAAAAAAGAAAAGAAAATCAAAGCCAAAATTGAAGAAGAAAACAAACCAAAAGTTATACTAAAAGTTGGTGACCGTGTACGCATGAAAGACGGAAAAGCCATTGGAACCATTGATGTGATTGAAAAAACAAAAGCTACTGTAAATTACGGAATTTTTACATCAAAAGTGAGTTTAGACCAATTGGAATACGTACAACCTGTTTAATTTACACAGCCATATTTTCCCAATTTTTAAACTTGAAATTGACATTGAATTTGAAATTGACCTTGATATATGGAAATAGATGATTTACCGCAAGATAAAAAAATAATATTGTTTGATGGTGTTTGTAACCTTTGCAATTCCTCTGTTCAATACGTGATTAAGCATGATAAAAAAGATGTTTTCAGATTTGTTTCGCTTCAATCAGAATTGGGTCAAACAATTTTAAAACACATTGGAATCAATCCTATTCACACAGATAGCATAGTGTTGTATGAACCTGGAATTTCCTATTATTACAAATCAACAGCTGCTTTGCAAATTGCAAAAGGATTGAGTGGTATTTTTACTTTAGCAACTGTTTTTACGATATTACCAACAGGATTAAGAGATTTTGTTTACGATTATGTAGCAAAAAATCGATACAAATGGTATGGTAAAAAAGACGCTTGTATGATTCCAACCCCCGAATTAAAAGCTAAGTTTTTAGAATAAGTTACATGATAATTATCAGGAAATAAACAATTGATAAATTTTATCTTTGTTTAAATTCTAACCTTTGTAACTATGGCAAATTTATTATTACCTCTTTATTCACATAGCAATGGAACATTCATCATGATTATTGTTTTTGCTCTTGTGTGTCTTGGCTTAGTTGGCGCAGTAATGCTAATGATGAATAGTGATAAAAAGAAAAAAAACGACCAATAATTTGGTCGTTTTTTGTTATGAATAAATTTTATTTTGCAAAAAATAATCGGCAATAACTAAAGCAGCCATTGCTTCCACAATAGGTACGGCTCTTGGTACCACACAAGGATCGTGGCGTCCTTTCCCTTGTTGCTCAATAATTTCTCCTTGATTAGTTAAAACTTCTTGTTTTTGAATTAATGTTGCCACAGGTTTAAATGCAACTCGAAAGTATATATCCATTCCATTTGAAATTCCACCTTGAATTCCTCCTGAAAGATTACTTTTAGTAGTTCCGTCTGGATTGTATGAATCGTTGTGTTCGCTTCCTTTCATTTTAGCACCACAAAATCCGCTTCCAAATTCAAAGCCTTTTACCGCATTTATAGACAACATCGCTTTACCTAATTCGGCATGTAATTTATCAAAAACAGGTTCGCCTAAACCAATTGGTACATTTTGAATTACACAAGTAATTGTTCCACCGACAGTGTCACCTTGTTTTTTAATTTCTTTAATATAGGCAATCATTTTTTCTGCCGAAGCAACATCAGGACAACGAACCTCATTGCTTTCAGTCATAGAAAAATCCAAATCTTGATAAGGTTTATCGATAAAAATTTCACCTACAGATGAAACAAAAGCATTGATTTTAATATCAGGAATAATTTGCTTCGCAATAGCTCCACCTACTACTCTACTTGCTGTTTCACGAGCTGAACTTCTTCCTCCACCGCGATAATCACGAATGCCATACTTTTGTTCGTAAACATAATCGGCATGACTTGGACGATAGGTATCTTTTATATGCGAATAATCATCCGATTTTTGATTCGTATTTGGAATAATAAATCCTATTGGAGTTCCCGTCGTTTTGCCTTCGAAAATTCCAGATAAAAATTGCACTTCATCTTCTTCTTTTCGTTGGGTTACAATTGAAGATTGCCCAGGCTTTCTTCTTTGCATTTCATTATGAATAAAATCAAAATCTAATGTTAAACCAGCAGGACATCCATCTATAATTCCACCCAAAGCTTCACCGTGTGATTCACCAAAAGTGGTTAGTTTTAATAATTTTCCAAAAGTATTTCCTGCCATAACTGATACCAATCTTAAATTAATTTATATTGATAAACAAATGTAATGATAATTTAAAAAATAGTAGTCATAAAAAAGGATTCTAAATTCTGAGTTACTTATTCTTAAATAATTAATAAAAATGCTATATTGCTTAATAATTTAACCCTAATAACTATGAAAAAATCAATATTATTTATATTTTTATCAGTCTCTTCAATCTTTATTTCTTGTTCTAATGATGATGAACCTGAAAATAGTAATTTTAATATTCCACTAGTAGATGGAAATTATTGGACGTATGATGTAGATAGTGAAGGAATATTTTCAAGAGATTCTCTCTATATTTTTGGTGATATTGTTATTAATGATAAAACTTATAAAAAATTTCAAACAAAAGATGATATTGCTACTGGATTTTATTCTTCCTCATTAAGAAATAACAGCGTAAGAAAAAGTGGTTCTAAATTATTACTTTCGGGTAATTTGTCATTAGCTGCAGGACAAAGTTTACCAATTAACTTGGATTTATCATTAACTGATTTTGTTATTTTTAATAGTAATGCTTCTAACGGACAATCTTTAAATAGTTCTCCCGTAACAGGAACTATAGAACAAACGTATCAAGATTATCCCATTACTATAAATTATTCTCTTCAAAGTTATGGTGGAGAAAGTTTACCAACATTTACTTCTCCTATTGGAGATATTTATGAAAATGTAAAGGCTACTAAAATAAAACTAAATGTAACGGTTACTACAGTTCAAACAATTGGTTTATTTACAATTCCTATTACAATTTTGTCTCCTCAAGATTTAATTATATCAACAATTTATACGGCAGAAAACATCGGTGTAGTTTATGTAAATACAAACACTAATTATTCAATTAATTCAGATATTGCTGATCAATTTGAAATACCAGTTTCAGGATCTCAAAACCAAAAAGAATACCTTGATTTGTATTTGGCAAACTAAAATGGCATAGAATTTGTAAAAAATTAGCTATATTTGTAAAAACATATAATATGAAGAAATTAATTTTATCTGCTTTTATGCTACTAGGCTTAGCATTTAGCGCTCAGGCTCAAGACATTTCAAAAAATGCATTAGGATTACGTTTAGGTGATAATGATGGATTTGGTGGTGAAATTTCTTACCAAAGAGGGATGGGATCTAACAATCGATTAGAATTTGACTTAGGTTGGAGAAATAGTAAAGATGTTGATGCTTTTAAATTAGTTGGTTTATATCAATGGATTTGGAACATTGATGGTGGATTCAATTGGTATGCTGGTGCTGGTGCTGGTGTTGGAAGCTGGAGCTACAACAAAAATGGATTTAAAGATAGTGGAAGCTTTGTATTAGCTGCTGGAGATTTAGGTATTGAATATAACTTTCAAGAAGCACCTATTCAATTATCTTTAGACTTTAGACCAGAAATTTATTTTGGCGGTGATTATGCTGATTTTAGAGACGGTTTTGGTCCAGATATCGCATTAGGAATTAGATACAAATTCAACTAATATTAAAAAAGTCCCAATTAAATTGGGACTTTTTTTTTATTCTATTATTAATTTTTTGCCTTTTGGTATTAAAGCTATACAATAAGGTGAAGTAATTACAGTTGTTGTAATTTCACCTGCTTTAGGTTGTATTTCTTTTTTCTTTACCAAAATAGTGGAATTATCATTTACTACTGATTCAACATCAATTGAATAACCTCCAGATGTTTTTTGTCCTTGATATAAAACTAATACATCTTTCTTTTTAAAATCAACTTTTAAAAAATTTGCATATTGCGATTCGTCTAATTTTAGAGATTCTATAAATTGAATATACGATTCATTATTTTGTATTAACAAATGACTCGATTTTTCAGCTCCACCCATTTCACTTTTAAAAATTACCGAAAAAGAAGAGTCTACTACTTGTTTTGGAGACGAAGTACTACAAGATATAATTACTAAAATTAAAGGTAAAAATTTGATCATTATTTTGAATTTAAAGCTTTAAAATAAACTTGCTCATATAAAGGCATGATATTTTGAATATCAAAAAGTTTAGCTGTTTCTAAAGCATTCACTTTAAATTGCGCTAATTTATCCTCATCTTTTAACAGCGAAATAGCATCACGACTCATTTTAGCAACATCGCCAACATCACTCAAATAACCAGAAAAGTCATCTTTATTTACTTCGGGAAGTCCACCAGAATTACTCGAAATTACAGGAACACCACAAGCCATAGCTTCTAAAGCGGCTAATCCGAAACTTTCTGTTTCTGAAGGTAATAAGAACAAATCGGAGAAACATAAAATTTTATCAATTTCATTACTATTTCCAAAGAAAATCACTTTATTTTGAATTCCTAATTGTTCGCATAATTGCTCTGCTCCTTCTTTTTCTGGACCTTCTCCTACCATCATTAATTTAGATGGAACTTCTTTCTGAATTTCATAAAAGATTTTTACAATATCTTCGATTCGTTTTACTTTTCTGAAATTGGAAATATGAGTTATAATTTTCTCATCCTCATTCGCCATTAACGAACGATGACACGGAATATTTTCTTTTAATTTATCCTTGTTTAACTCGATGAAATTCGGGATAACTTCAATTTCTTTTTTAATATCAAACAAACGATACGTATCGTCTTTTAAACTTTGTGAAACACTCGTTACCACATCTGATTTATTGATACTGAAACTTACTGCTGGTTTGTAAAATGGGTGATTTCCAACTAATGTAATATCGGTTCCGTGAAGCGTGGTGACCATTGGAATATGAATACCTTCATCTGCTAACATTTGTTTTGCCATATATCCAGCATAGGCATGTGGAATGGCATAATGCACGTGTAAAACATCAATTTTGTACAATTTCACCATATCAACTAACTTACTCGAAAGTGCTAATTCATAAGGCTGATAATGAAACAACGGATATTCTGGAACGTGAACTTCATGATAATGCACATTTGCATTCAACAAGGCTAATCGCACGGGTTGACTGTAAGTTATGAAGTGAATTTCGTGACCTCTTTTGGCTAATTCCAAACCCAATTCGGTTGCTACAACACCACTTCCTCCAAATGTAGGATAACAAACTATCGCAATTTTCATCTATTTAAATTTTGAAATAAAATTACCACTTCTAACGTTGGCAATTCTAAAACATTTGTTAAAAATTATTTTTTAAAAGCCGCCTCGTAAGTAGCTATCCAATCTTGTACTGTGATTTTTTTTACTAATTCACCAATCAATTCAAACGGAATGTTTTCTGGCTTTTTGATGCGCAAACAGCTTTTGCCAATATCTAATTTTTGCTTTGAATGTTTTGGATATTCGGTTACAAACCAATCGTATAATTCAGGTTTAGCATAAATTCCCATGTGATAGAAATTAATGCTGTTTTTCTGGCTTGCAAATGACATGAATGGTAGTGGTAATTCTGGAGTACAGTGATAACCTGGCGGATAGATTGAATGAGGAACAGAATAGCCAATCATACCATAACCAATTCCTTCCTGAAAACCTTCTGGAAGATTCTCTAAGATTATATTTCTTAATTTATGTAACGCTTCTCTTCTGTCTTCTGGAGCTTCGTTGATGTATTGCTCTACTGTTGATGCTGTTGATGTCATAGTTAATTGGTTGAAGATTATATAGAATAAATTTACAATAATTACTCAACAATAGCTTCGTAAATTACTTTCTGAATATTTTCTCTAATATTTTCTTTAGATAATTTATTTGCTGCATTGGAATCTGGATACGTTCTGTTAGATAAGAAAACGTAAACAATTTCTTTTTCTGGGTCAGCCCAAGTCATGGTTCCTGTAAATCCAGTATGACCAAAACTTGTTAGTGAAACGCAACCACATGTTGGCCCTTCATTTCCTAATTGCGGTTTATCAAAACCAACTCCTCTTCTATTTCCTTCTTTACAGAAATAACAAGTGTTGAACATATTAAATGTATTTTCAGAAATGTATGTTCTTCCGCCATAGCTACCTTTTTGAAGATACATTTGCATCACTTTTGCTACATCTAATGCATTTGCAAATAAACCTGCATGACCAGAAACTCCTCCTTGCATTGCCGCTGCCATATCGTGAACATATCCTTGTACTAATTGATGTCTGAAATATGTATCATTTTCCGTTGGAATAATTCTACTCGAATTCATTTTTCGCAGTGGATTGTACATAATAGAATTAGCACCTAAAGGCTCGAAAAAATTTGTATGAGCTAATTCTTCAAGTGATTTTTTGCTATGTAACTCTAAATATTCTTTAAAAAGAATGAACGTAAAATCGCTGTATTTGTATTGTTTTTTTGGTAGTAAATCACTTTTTAAAATGGTACTGATAATGGTATCATTATAATCTTTTCTTAAATATAATTTATCGGCTACGTGAATAGGAAAATCATCTGAAAATTCAGTTCTGTAAAAATGCGTACTCGGTCGATTCAAACTGTCTAAAGTAGCTTTATAAAAAGGAATCCAAGGTTGAAAACGAGCCTGATGTGTTAACATATCTAAAACCGTTGCGTTTGCTTTATTAGAGTTTTTAGCTTCAGGCAACATGGTTTTTAATTTCGTTTCCAAAGTTAAATGACCTTGATCAAATTCTTGCATGACATTAGGTAAAGTAGCAATAATTTTTGTCAAAGAAGCAATATCATACACATCTGTATTCGTCACATTTTGACTTGATTCATAAGTGTGATTTCCGAATGATTTTTGGTAAATAACTTTTCCTTTTCGAGCAACAACTACTTGAATACCCGGTGTCATTTTCTTAGAAATAGCGTAATTAGCGATTGAATCTATTTTAGTTAACACTTTAGAATTCATGCCTACGTTTTCTGGAATTGTAAACCCTAAACGTTTGATTTCTAATGTTTCAATTCCTTCATTTACTTTGAATTCGTCATCAATTGAAACAGGTAGTTTTCCTTTTGCTCCCATGGCTCCAAATATAATTTGAGGGGCAATCGTTTGTGCAATATCGTTGTTTTGATACGCCACAACTATAGTTTCAATATCTTCGAAGTTTTTTAGATTCGTAAGCGAATATGGTTTTGTGAAACAAGTTAAAATCACATCGTTTTGCTTAGCAATTTGGTTAATCCAAAGCATTTCTTTGAAATTCAAATTGTGATTTCTCCATGCGCCATCTTGTTTGTGATAACCAATAATTACTTTCGTATAATCTTGTAATTGTACTAAAACCGAATCTAAATTTTTGTTTGTAATTTCACTAATTGAAGCGTAATTTCTCAAATTAGCTAAAAACGTATCTGATTTATCGTTTCCTAATTTAATATAGGCAATTTTCTCCTTTTCAATATCACGAACAGGAACTAATTTATCATGATTTTTGACAACAGTAACTGCATTTTCATATAATTTATAATTTAAAGCATCATATTCTACCGCATTCAAATCTTTGTATAAATTATCTAAAACAATTGGTTGGTAGTTATTTAAATTCGCTTTGTATTTATAAGCTAAAATCTTTTTAACCGAATACATCAAACGATCTTCTGTAATAATTCCAGCATCGAAAGCTTCTTTAAATTTCTTAATCGCAACCGGAACATTTTCAGCAAATAACAAAACGTCATTTCCAGCTAAAAAAGCTTCTAAATCAATATCGCCAGGTTTTTTAAAATTACTTGCGCCTTTCATATTCAAGGCATCAGTAAAAATTAAACCTTCAAATTGCAATTCTTTTTTAAGAATATCAGTAACTACTGGATAGGAAATGGATGTTGGATAATTTTCTCTAGGTTCAATGCTTGGTACATTTAAATGCGCAACCATAACACTAGTTAATCCGTTTTTAATCAATTCTTTATAAGGAAAAAGTTCTACATCGTTCAAACGATTTCTGTCGAAATTTACAACCGGTAATGTATGATGTGAATCGGTTGAAGTATCGCCATGACCTGGAAAATGTTTCGCTGTTGCATAAACGCCTTCGTCTTGTAAACCTTTCATTAAAGCAATGGCTCTAGCGGTAACGTTTTCTTTAGTTTCTCCAAACGAACGATTGCCAATAATTGGATTTTTTGGATTCGTATTGATGTCAACAACTGGAGCAAAGTTGAAGTGAATTCCCATTCGCTTTGATTGTTTTGCCATTTGATTTCCAGCTTTTTCAATCAACTTCATATCTTGAACTGCACCTAATGTCATGTTCCAAGGATAACGATAGGTAGAATCTAATCGCATACTTAAACCCCATTCGGCATCAATTCCGATGAACAATGGTACTTTTGATTTTGCTTGATATCTATTGGTTAATTTTGCTTGACGCACTGGTCCGCCTTGAAAGAAAATC
>NZ_JAIWOF010000190.1 GCF_020217025.1 Flavobacterium sp.
AAACCTCCAATTTTATATTCTTCAACTAATTTATCGATGGATTTATTGTGTGCTTCATCTTTATTAGAATACGCGGCAACCATAAACAACTGCCCCACTTTTTCTTCAAACGAAAATTGGTTGTAAATACTGTCGACCCAAACTTGTTGTGAAACCACTTTTTTTGCAGTTAAAACAGGTTTGGTTTTATTTTGGGAAAATGATATATGTATGAAAACTACCGAAAACAGTAGGGTGAGCACTCTTTGCATAAATTATTGTTTGATTTTTTAACTTAGAACTAAATCCATGCCAAAATACTACATCTTAGCTTTAAAATAAAGCGTTTTAGGTTTATTTTATGAAGAAAGTTGTTAACTAGGGATTCTATTCTTTTTTACGAAGATAAGAATAAACTAATCCATCAAATCGATATGACGGTCATGGTAGCCTAACAAATACAAAACACCATCTAAACCAATGCTTGAAATAGAACTTTGCGCGTTGTCTTTTACTTTTGGTTTTGCATGAAAAGCAATTCCTAAACCAGCTAGATTCAACATAGGTAAATCATTAGCGCCATCACCAACAGCAATGGTTTGATTAATATGAATTCCTTCTTTGTGTGCGATTTCTTTTAGATATTCGGCTTTTTTATTTCCGTCTACAATTTCACCAATATATCCACCGGTTAGAACTCCGTCTATGATTTCTAATTCATTGGCATAAACGTAATCGATTCCTAATTCTTTTTGAAGATATTTTCCAAAATAGGTAAATCCACCAGAAAGAATTGCGGTTTTAAAACCATACGATTTTAAAGTATCAATTAATCGTCTTGCTCCTTTTGTGATGGGTAAATTAATGGCAACTTCTTCCAGAACTTCTTCACTTAAACCTTTTAAAAGAAACATTCTTTGCTTGAAACTTTCTTGAAAATCAATTTCGCCTTGCATTGCAGATTCTGTAATGGCTTTTACTTGTTCGCCAACGCCAGCAAGTTCGGCTAATTCATCAATTACTTCGGTTTGTATTAAAGTGGAATCCATGTCAAAGCAAACTAAACGTCTGTTTCTTCTAAAAATATTGTCTTCTTGAAAGGCAATATCTAGATTTAATTCGGACGAAATAGCCATGAATTTTTCGGTAAATTCAAATTTATCATTTATTTCTCCACGAATAGATAATTGAATAGAAGATCTTGGATAATCATCTTCTTTCACCAAAGAAACTCTTCCGGTTAATCGCTTGATTGCATCGATGTTTAAGTTCTTTTCAGAAATAACTTTAGTTACTTCTGAAATTTGTTGAGCCGTTATTTTTTCACCTAAAAGAGTTACTATATAGCGATCTTTTCCTTGAAGATTCACCCATTTCTCGTAATCTTCAAGAGAAATGGGTTTAAATTTTGCTTTAATTCCTAATTCATAGGATTTGAATAAGATATCTTTTAAAACAGCAGCCGATTTTTTTCCAGATTTAATTTGGAACAAAATACCTAATGAAAGTGTATCGTGAATATTAGCTTGACCAATATCGAGAACATTTGCATCATACGCTGCTAAAACAGCTGTCAATGAAGATGTTAATCCCGGTTTGTCGTGACCAGAAATGCTTAATAAAAATATATCGCTATCCATGAGCTTTTTTGAAAATGAATCTAAAAAAATCTATTGTGCCAACTTTCACTAGCAGGAACTTCCCAGAAATCTTGCCACTCTCCTAAAGTATTTAAAAGATTGTTGAAGACAATTGTATTTTCTGAAACAGCTTTTTCTTTAGCCATTTTTTTAAATTCGATAAGCGGTTTAAAAGCAACGTGATCGCCAACTTTAAAAGTAACGTTCATTTTGTCTAATAAATCTACATTATATTTTTGTTCTAAGTTTTGGATAAATTGTACCGAAGCATCAATAGAACAACCTGTAGCAGCTTGTACTTCCTGATTTACAGCTATAATAATAAAACGATTATAACGAGTTACAAAAGAAGCTTCAAGATGCTGTCCATGTGATGTCCAATTCTCCAAAAAGAATTTTAGTTCTGTTTCAATTTCATGAATTTCTTCATCAGAAAATTTTCTATTGGACTGATAAATCCAAATTTTTGATTCTTCTGGTAAGGTATCAAATGGTACAAACATGATTATTTTTTTGTGATATCAGTAACAATTTTATAAGATACAAATTTACCTAATTTAGCATCAAATAATTCCATTTCATAATAGGTAACATCAACAGCGTCAGTAGCTTTTAATACTTTATCTGTTAATAAAAATGCATTATCAAAACTACTTAATAAAATAAATTGATTAGTTTTACCTGATTGTTCTTTAACAATAAAAGTTAGAAACTGCTCTGATTTAATTTCCGAAATTTTACCAGAAAGAACTAAATCTTCTGCATCAACTTCCACAACTTCATCAGCCTCATCCTCTAACATGAATTTGAAAACTGTTGGACATTTCAAACCCATTTTTTTTCCAATTTCATATCCCAACTCTTCCATTTTTTTGTCGTTAGAAATTACATCTTTACCATAATGTTTTTCTACATCCTTTTCATAAGCATTGATGCCTTCTAACAAACAAATTCCGATAGTTAATTCGAAGTTATCTTTTGTAATCTCTTGTTTTTCAGCACAACCACAAGCTTTTTCAGCTAATTTTTCAGATAATTGATCTTTAGTTAGTTTTTGAGCAAATGCAACATTTCCTACAAGGACAAGTAATAATAAGATTTTTTTCATGTTTAGTTTTAAATTATAAATTTTGTGCGTTTGCTATTATTTCTGCAATATCTAATACTTTAACTTCGTTTTCTTTGTGTGCAAATTTTACTCCATCAGTCATCATTGTATTACAATAAGGACATCCTGTAGCTATAATATTTGGAGTAGTTTCAAGCGCATCTTGCGTTCTTAAAACGTTAATATCCATGTTTCCTTTTTCAGGTTCTTTAAACATTTGAGCGCCACCCGCTCCACAACATAATGCAGCACTTTTGCTTCTTTTCATTTCAACAACTTCGGCATTTGTTTGAGATAATATTTCTCTTGGAGCTTGATATTCATTGTTAGCTCTACCTAAATAGCAAGGATCATGAAACGTTATACGGCTTCCTTTATACGTATCTTTATTAAAATCAATACGACCTTCTTTTAAAAGTTGTTGAATAAATTGCGTATGGTGTAAAACTTCATAATTTCCACCCAAACTTGGATATTCATTTTTTAAACAGTTAAATGAATGTGGATCACAGGTTACAATTTTCTTTACTTCGTAAGCATTAAGCAATTCAATATTCATGAAAGCTTGCATTTGAAACAAAAATTCATTTCCAGCTCTTTTTGCTATATCTCCTGTACAACTTTCTTCGGTTCCTAAAACTGCAAAGTTAACATTTGCTTTATTTAAAATTTTAACGAAAGCTCTTGTGATTTTTTTTGCTCTGTCATCGAAACTACCAGCAGAACCTACCCAAAATAAAATTTCAGGTTGTTTTCCTTCGGCCATCATTTGGGCCATTGTTGGTACAATTAAATTTTCTGACATATTATATACTATTTAAGATAGTTAATGTAAAATTATTCGTTTACCCAATTTAAACGATCCATTTGATTATAAGGCCAAGGCGCACCATTGTTTTCTATATTACTCATCATATTGTTTAGTTCCATTGGGGCTGCACTTTGTTCCATTACTAAGTAACGACGCATATCGATAATAATTGATAGCGGACTAATATTGATAGGACATTCTTCCACACAAGCATTACAAGTTGTACAAGCCCATAATTCTTCTGTAGTAATGTAATCGTTTAATAATGATTTTCCATCATCAACAAATACACCTTTATTTAAATCGATATTTCTTCCTACTTCCTCTAAACGATCACGCGTATCCATCATAATCTTACGAGGTGATAATTTTTTACCTGTTTGGTTCGCTGGACATGATGAAGTACAACGACCACATTCGGTACAGCTGTAAGCGTTTAATAACTGCACCCAATTTAAATCTTGAACATCAGAAGCACCAAACTTTGCTGGTACAGAATCAGGATTGGCTGGTGCTGCAAACGGATCAGCATTTGGATCCATCATTAATTTAACTTCGTTAGTAACACTTTCTAAATTATTTAATTTCCCTTTCGCATTCAAATCTGCAAAGTATGTGTTTGGGAAAGCTAATAAAATGTGTAAATGTTTAGAGAAATACAAATAGTTTAAGAAAACTAAGATTCCTGCAATGTGAAACCACCAAGCAGTTCTTTCAATAAGTACAACTGAACCTTCACTCATACCATTGAAAATTGGAGCAATAAATTGAGAAATTGGGAAACTTCCTGCTTGATTATAATGACCTATTCCTAAGTTTTGCAAATGGAAATCAGCTGCATTCATTACTAAGAATAACGTCATTAAAACTACTTCAAAATATAGAATATAGTTGGCGTCATTTCTAGGTTTACCATCTAAATCAGAACTAGCGAAACGACCTAATTTGGTAACATTTCTTCTAATCCAGAATATAATTACAGCTACTAATACTAAGAAAGCCAAAATTTCGAATGACCCAATTAACACATCATAAAATCCTCCCATGAAAGACAAAACACGATGCGTTCCGAAAAGTCCATCAATAATAATTTCAATTACTTCGATGTTAATAATTACGAATCCTACATACACAATAATATGTAAAAATCCCGCAACAGGACGTTTTACCATTTTAGATTGTCCTAAGGCAACCATCGTCATATTCTTCCAACGTTCAGAAGAATTATCAGTTCGATCTACATCGTGACCTAATTTAATGTTACGAATTAGTTTTTTTACATTGATTGTAAAATAACCTACACCTGCTGCTAAAAGCAATGCGAAGAAAATATTATCTAAAAATTGCATCGTATAAAATTTACTTTTTGATTGTATCGTTAACTGGAGCTACATAAGGTTTGTTTTTCTTTCCAAAAAGAGAAACATTTACATAACGTGTTGGATTTAAGCGAAGATCTTGTAATAACAACTCTAATTCTTTAGACGTATTAGTGAAATTAGTATACATAGCATCATCTTTCATCAATTTACCCATAGTACCTTTACCACTATTGATATCGGCCATGATTTTATCTACACTTACCAATGTTTTTTCTAAGTTTTTAACGGTTTGACCCAAGTTTGCTTTTGCAAGTGAATCAGACATTTTAGAAAAATTAGCAGTAGTTTTATCTAAATTAGTCATTGTAGAATTGATTTTCGATTTGTTATCGGCAATCATTTCATTGATGTTTTTTGAAGCAACACTAAATTCAGAAAGTGTTTTGTTTAACTCCGCAATACTACTTTTGAGATTTTGCTTTGTTTTTTCGTCTAATATATCGTTTACATTAGAAAATAAAACATCTGCATTATCTAATAACTTTTGAACTTTGTATTGAAGCGGCTCTAATTGTTGCGCTAAAGCATCCGTTAAACCTAACTTACTACTTGCTGTTAAATAATCTCCTGATTTTATAAAATTTTTATCTTGAAAATTAGGTTTAATAGCAATTTGTCTTCCACCTACTAATCCAGAATCATAAATTTCAGCAACACTCGATTTGGCAATTGGAAAATCGGTAGTAATTTGCATTTCTACTAATAATTTTCCGTCAGGCTGAATGGTAATTGAGTTTACCTTACCAATTGCTAATCCGTTTAAAGTTACTGGAGCAGAATTAACAAGTCCTGCTACATTGTCATACACAACATAAACTCTTGTACTGCTATCAAATAAGTCTTTTCCTTTTAAAAAATTATATCCCCAAATGAATAATAATATTGATACAATAACGAGGACGGCGGTTTTGATTTCTCTTGTTAGTTTCAAAGCTTAATAATTTTTAACAAAAATAAACTTTTATTTTATTTTATTGCATCGGTTACGCTTATTTTTATTCCATCTTTATAAGCTACAATAAAGGCTGTAGAATATCCTTTTTGCTTGGCCTCCTCCAATTTTTGCTTAGCAGCATCGTAATTTTTTTCGGATGCAAAAAAGTATTTATGTAAACTTCCCGTAGATTCAACAGAAATTGGACTTAATCCTTTAAAGTTTGAAGGAGTTGTTGCTAATTCTTTAGTACTTGCAGAAATTTGGATTTTAAAAATAATTCCTTTCTCGGTAACTATTTCTTTTGCTTTAACTGGAACCTCTTTTTTAGGAGTCTCTTTAACTATTGTTTCCTCCTTCTTATCCACAACTTTTACCTCTTCTTTATCGTTATCATTTTTAGAAGGATTAAAAAATTCATTTTTATAATCTAAAATAGCACTAGAAATAGCTTCAGCTAGTTTATCTTGACCTTCTTCTGAATTTAAAAATGCTCCTTCTTCTTTATTTGAAACGAATCCCATTTCAATCAAAACTCTCGGCATTGTAATTTGTCGTAATACTAAGAATCCTGCTTGTTTTACACCTCTATTTTTATTGTCGGTTTTCTTAGTGAAAAATTCTTGAACTCTTCCTGCTAGCTCAATACTTTGATCTAAATGTTCTTCTTGAAGTATTGAAATTCCAATTACGGATTCTGGAGAATTTGGGTCGAAACCATCATATTTTATTTTATAATCGGTTTCCAAAGTAACTACTTCATTTTCATTTTTTGCTACTTCTAAATTGGAAGCATTACGAGTAATACCCATAACATACGTTTCATTTCCTGAAGCCGCTTGATTTTTATTAGCATTACAATGCATGGAAACAAAAATGCTCCCTTTAGACTTGTTGGCAATATTAGCACGTTGCTGTAATTCGATAAAAACATCTGATTTACGTGTATATACCACATCAATTTGAGGATCTTTTTCTAAAATAGCACCAACTCGTAACACAGTTTGTAAAGCAATATTTTTTTCAATATTACCATGATACACTGCTCCATAATCTTTTCCACCGTGACCCGCATCTAAAACTACTTTAAATTTTTGGTTTTGACCGAATACTGGAAAAACACACATTGCAATCACTACAAAAACGATTCTCTTTAACATATGCAATTGATTATTAATTCTTAAAAGTTACAATATAAGCAGAAGTATATCCTTTTTTCTTAGCTTCATCTAATTTTTTCTTACAAGCGTTATAATCTGTTTCTTCACCATAAAAATACTTGTATAGTTTGTTTTCTTTTTCAAAAGTAATTCCTTTTAAACCTTTAAAATTAGAAGGTTTTGTTTCCAATTTTTTTGTTCCTGCTGAAATTTGAACTTTGTAATAGGTTTTGTTTGATTTAGAATTACTCTTTTCTGTTGTAACTCTTTCTGAATCTGAACTTGTCTTAGTAGAAGTTGATCCTTTTGGCACCACAACAGTTTCCATTTCTGTCACTTCTCCTCCATTGAAAAAATCATTTTTGTAAGCCAAAATAGCATTAGAAATAGATTCTGACATTTCTTCTTTTCCGCTTTCAGAACTCAAATATTTAGCTTCATCAGGATGTGAAACAAAACCTAATTCTACAAAAACACCAGGCATAACTGTAGCATCTAAAACCCACAAAGGTTGTTGATGAACTCCTTTATCTTTTCTTTTTAATTCATTTCGAAATTGATTTTGAATTAAAGTTGCTAATTCAATACTCTGCAGCAATGACTCTTCTTGTATGATTTTTAAACCAATTAATGTTTCGGGATTATTGGGATCAAAACCTTTATATTTCGTTTTATAATCTGTTTCTTGAAAAATTACTGCGTTTTCTGTCTTTGCAATTTCCAAATTGGTTCCGGTTCTCGACATTCCCATTACCAAAGTCATTGCTCCTGATGGATTTCCTGTTTTAACCGAATTGCAATGAACGGAAACAAATAAATTAGCTTTTGCTTTATTTGCGATGTTAGCACGTTCTCTTAATTCTATGAAAACATCCGTTTTTCTAGTATATACAACTTCAACATCTTTATTTTTCTCTAAAATTTTTCCAATTTTAAGCACAACATCAAGTGCTACATCTTTTTCTTGTACCCTATTTTTTACAGCTCCTGGATCTTTTCCACCGTGACCGGCATCTAGAACCACTTTAAATTTAGTGTTATTTTGACTAAATCCAAAGGTGATAGATAAAAGTAAAACCCATAAAAACAGCTTTTTAGTATTTTTTTTTGATGGCATAAAACAAATGATAGGTATTATAAGTTATAATTTTATTAAAACATTATTTTTGCAAAAAAATATATGTAAGTTTGACACTTCAAAAAGTGAGCCAAATTTTTACAAAAATACTATTAAAAGCATTGCATACAAAGTTATTTCATATCGTTTTTTCAGTAATTTTTCTAACACTAGGAACCACTTCTGTTTTTTCTCAAGAAAATCCGATTCCAAGTACCATTACACTCACAAAAACTGATTTAGTAAAAGTTAAAGATTCTACAGCTATTGACAGCACTAAAAAGAATAAACCATTTTTAGAAGGCGTCGTTAATATGAAAGCGAAAGAATACGAAAAACTTGATCAAAAGAAAAAAACAGTAACCCTACACGACGAAGCCGAAATTTATTATACCGATTTTGAATTAAAAGCTGGTAAAATAGTTTTAGACTATGAAAAAAACCTAGTCTATGCAGGACGATTAAAAGATTCGGCTGGAAATTATATTCAGCGTCCCGTTTTTAAACAAGGGGAAAATATTATTGAACCGGATTCGATTATTTTCCATACCAAATCAAAACGAGCAAAAGTTTGGAACTCAAGAACGAAGCAAGGAGAATTATTCATAAAAGCTGAAATTTCTAAAAAAGAAAACGATTCCGTTTACTTTATGAAGAATGCTCGCATGACCACTTCAAAAAATATTGATGATCCTGAATATTATTTTTTAGTTAGAAAAGTAAAATTTGTTCCTAAGAAAAAAGTAGTAGCTGGATTAACCAATATGGTAATTATGGACGTTCCTACTCCCATAGGCTTACCATTTGCTTATTTTCCAATAACAGAAAAAAGTTTATCTGGATTTATTATGCCAACTCCTGGACAAAATAATAGACAAGGATATTTCCTTCAAAATGGGGGTTATTATTTTGCTTTGAGTGATTATTATGACTTAGCTATTTTGGGAGATTATTACACTAATGGAAGTTATGGTTTACGAGCCGAAAGTAGTTATGCAAAACGATACAAATTTAATGGACGCTTAAATTTTAGATTTGAAAACAATATCATCAGTGAGCGAGGATTTCCTGACTATGTAAAATCAAAACAATACAATATTCAGTGGTCGCATACACAAGACACGAAAGCTTCTGCTGATTCCAGATTTTCTGCCTCTGTAAACTTAGGAAGTAGTCAGTATTTTAGGCAATCTATAAATATGAACAATGTAGGTTCTAGTTTAAACAATAACCTAAGTTCATCGGTATCCTTTTCTAAAACATTTAGAACAATACCTCAAGTTAACATGTCTGTTTCTGCGACACATTCGCAAAATACAAATACAGGAATTATAAATATGACATTACCTACTTTTCAAGGTAGTGTAGATCGTATTTATCCATTTGCACCAAAAGATGGAATAAAAAAAGGGATCATAAAGAACATCAATCTTCAATATAATTTAAGAGGTGAAAACAGAATTCAAACTAACGATTCTTTGTTTTTTACTTCTCAAATGTTTAGAGATGCTAAATCAGGATTACAACATTCCATTCCAATTAACACCAACTTCAAGATTTTTAAATATTTTAGTGTTTCTGCAGGAACAACTTACAATGAAGTTTGGGTTATGAATACCATTAAAAAGAGTTTTAACTCAATAGAAAACCAAGTTGTAGTTAAAGATGTTAATGGATTTGAAACGTATAGAACATATAACTTTTCAGCGGGAATTGGAACCACAATTTATGGAACCTTCAATTTTGGAGAAGATAAAAAAATTCAAGCTATTCGTCATGTAATGCGTCCCAATGTTAGCTATGGTTATACCCCAAATTTCGATCAGTATTTTGAGAAATATGCCTTAGATGCTACAGGGATTAATTTTG
>NZ_JAIWOF010000191.1 GCF_020217025.1 Flavobacterium sp.
GAGATTATACAAAATTTGAAGGAGGAATTTTTGGAGCTCCCTCTAATAATTTTTCAAATCGAATGAATTTTTCGTTGAGTAATACATTTGAAGCCAAAGTAAGAGATAAAGAAAGTAAAAAAGGAGAAGCTAAAAAAGTAATGCTTTTAAACAATCTTAATTTTGCAGTAGGTTATGACATTGCTGCCGATTCTTTAAAATGGTCTGAAATATCAGTATCAGGAGGAACACAACTTTTTAAGCAAAAAATGAATGTTAACTTCGCTGCCATACTAGATGCTTTTGCCATTGATAATTCAGGTAGAAGAATTGATAAATTAAACATTGATAATGGTGGTAGTTTATTGCGTTTACCTAGAGCTAATATGACGATTAACTATAATTTCTCAAGTAGTGATAACAATTCAAAAAGTAAAGAATCGCAACAAAACCTACAAAACGGAGGAACAGGCGATGATTTGTTTGGAAGAAGTACCGATTTAAGTGATTCTCGTCAAAGTTTATTTAACAAGGATAAAGAAAAAGATAATAAAAATTTAGAATGGTACAGTTATAAAATTCCTTGGGATTTAAGATTGGCGTATTCTGTAACTTACAATAATTCTAACAGACAAAATGAAATTCAATCTCATTCTGTTATGGCTTCAGGAAATTTCGAATTAGCGCCAAGATGGAAAGTAGGTTTCTCATCGGGTTATGATTTCAAACAAAAAGGAGTAACTTTTACGCAACTACGTTTTGAACGCGATTTGGAAAGTTGGAGAATGAGTTTTAACTGGGTACCTTTTGGAACCAATACCTATTGGGGATTCTTCATCGGAATTTCCTCTTCAATATTTAGTGATATTAAATACGAAAAACGTCAGTTACCAGACCGAGTATTCAGATAATATATAACAACATGAAAAAAATCATTTATACCGACAAAGCGCCTGCTCCTATTGGGCCTTATAACCAAGCGGTTTTAGTTGGCAACACTTTGTATACTTCAGGACAAATTGCACTAAACCCAGCTACTATGGAGTTGGTTTTAGACGATATTGAAACCGAAACCAAACAAGTAATGGAAAACATGAAAGCCGTTTTAGCTGCAGCCGATATGACATTTGAAAACGTAATTAAAACCACTATTTTCATTATGAATATGGGCGATTTTACAAGAATTAACGCTGTTTACGGAAGCTATTTTGACGAAGCCACAGCTCCAGCAAGGGAAACGGTACAAGTAGCGTGTTTACCAAAAAACGTAAATATTGAAATCTCAATGATAGCAGTGAAATAAATTTGCAATATTTTATAATTTGAAATCCTCACAATTTTTGTGGGGATTTTTTTATGTTTAGTAAAAAGTGTTGACTTTATTATTATATTTGATAGCTACAAGTAAGCTTAAAATACGATGAGCGTATCAAACCAAATTATAAAAAAAATCAAAGAATTAAAAAAAGATAATTCTCTCGGAAGTTATTCGCATATTAAAAACATACTTTTCAATCAATTTATTCCTGTTTTTTGTACAGAAGTACGCCCTTATAAAATCATACGATATAGAAAGCATAATGAAGATAATCGCAATGATTTGTTCAATACTTCAGAAGATTTGAGCTATCGAAAAGACATTTTAAATATTTCGAATTTTGGAAGAGCAAATGAACCCGGACAAGGTTTCTTCTATTGTAATGATAATAAAAATCAAGACACAGGAATTTCAGAAATAGTTTCTGTTTTACGAGGAAATCATGATTCTGAAGAAGAAGTTCTTACTATTGGAGCGTGGAATTTAATGCAAAGTCTTAAACTTGCAATAATTCTTCCTTTAAAATCAAGTTTCTTAAGCCAAGAGGATTTAAAAAACATGGAAAAATTTTATAGCCAAATTGCTGAAGGAAATGAGTTAGAAGAAATAAAAAAATTAGTAAATTTTATCGCTGAAGAATATTATCTTGACATTGATAAAGATAATTCGAATTATAAAATTACTGCAGCTTTTTCAAACTACGTGAGAAACGTTTTCCCCGAAATAGATGGGATTATGTATTCAAGCATAAAATCTGAACATACAGGAATAAATATTGTTTTGTGGCCGGAAATAGTTGATAGTAAATTAGAGTTTGCTGCAGCTAGAAAAACTGTTTTCAAAAAAACTCAAGAGAAAACTTTTGTTGAAGAAGTAATAGCGGAAAGTAAAATGTATGATACAAAAAGTGACATAATTACTTGTTAGCAAAAAGCTAGCTGCTAATAGCGGTTTCACGCAATTTTTAGTTTTTATTTTTATGCATTTACGAAAAACGTTTATCCGGTAACATGGAATTTCATTCCGTACCGACAAAATAAATAACCATTAAACTTCATCCAAACCCAATAACAACAACTGCGCTGTAGCTTCATTAGTTGCTAAAGGTACATTGTGAACATCACAAATACGAATAAGCATGTTAATATCCGCTTCATGAGCGTGGCTGGAATTTGGGTCTTTGAAAAATAATACCATTTTGGTTTTTCCTTCTGCTACACGTGCTGCAATTTGAGCGTCGCCACCTAGAGGTCCTGAAAGCATTTTCTTTACTTTAAAACCAGCTGCTTCTGCCCTTCCACCAGTGGTTCCGGTGGCAATGATTTTTATTTTTTCTTTCGATAAAATGGTTTTGTTCTTATTTAAAAACTGCACCATATCGGCTTTTTTTCCGTCGTGTGCTATAATGGCTATTTCCATGAGTAACTAATTTCCTTACAAAGATAAAAAGAAAAAATCCCAATTCAATTGCTGTTGATTTGAGATTTTGACTACTTTAAATTTATTTTTATTTGTTTAAAATGTGATATTCAATTAAACCATCGATTGGTCTACGTAGCACATTTCCTATTGTAATTCCGCGTTTTTCTAGAACTTCTGTTAATTCGTCTTTTAAATAAAACGCAATCGAGCCAATAAAATGAACGGGAACTTCTTTGCAATTTTCGAACTGTTCTACATAGTTTTCTACGAAACATTCCATTTCTCTTTGAATGAATTTTTGACAGAATTCGGTGTCTTTATGTTTAATTAAAAACTTCGCAAAGGTTGCTAAATAAGCATTAGGATTCGGTTCTTTGTATAAATTGTGTTTGATATAATCAGCATCTACATTGTATTCTTCTTCAAATTCTTTGGCCAATTCTTTCGGCATTTTGTTGAAGTAATAGGCACGAATTAAATGACGTCCAAAACGATTCCCAGAACAATCATCCATGGCAATATAACCCAGCGATTGTACTTTTTGATGTAACACTTTTCCATCAAAATAAGAACAATTTGAACCAGTTCCTAAAATACAAACAATCGCTTTTTCATCTTTTGGAGTTGTTGCATAAACCGCAGCATAGGTATCCTCATGAACTACAACAGTGGCATTTGTAAAATACTCTTTAAAAACTAAGGTTAGAAAATTTTTCATTCGATCAGTACCACAACCCGCTCCGTAGAAGAACAAGTGTGTAGCTTTGTCTTTATTGTACGAAATATCAAATCTATCGTTTAAACGATTGATAATTTCTTCTTTGTCTAGTACTTCAGGATTTAATCCTAGAGTTTGCGTAGTGAATAATACTTTTCCGTTATCATCAATTGCAATCCAATCGGCTTTAGTAGAACCACTGTCAACAAGTAATTTCATTTGGTTGGTGTTAGTTTAGTTTTGGAAACAAAAAATCCCGAACACAAATGTAACGGGATTTTTTAAAAGAACTATTATTTTAAACCAGCAACATGTACTGATAAATCAATTAATTTACTTGAATAACCATATTCATTATCATACCAAGACACCAATTTAAAGAAAGTTGAGTTTAATCCGATTCCAGCTTTAGCATCTACCACAGAAGTTCTGGAATCGCCCACAAAATCTTGAGAAACCACATCATCTTCTGTAAATCCTAAGATACCTTTCATTGAAGTTTCGGAAGCATTTTTAAGTACTTTCATGATTTCTTCGTAAGTGGTTTCTTTAGCTAGTTTTACGGTTAAATCTACTACCGAAACATCAACTGTTGGTACACGGAAAGACATTCCTGTCAATTTTCCGTTTAATGCTGGAATCACTTTCCCAACGGCTTTTGCAGCTCCTGTTGAAGATGGAATAATGTTAACACTAGCAGCACGACCGCCTCTCCAATCTTTCTTAGAAGGACCATCCGCTACCATTTGCGTTGCTGTTGATGAGTGAACTGTTGTCATTAATCCTTCAACAATTCCGAAGTTATCGTGAATTACTTTTGCTAATGGCGCTAAACAGTTTGTTGTACAAGATGCATTAGAAACAATGGTATCTGTAGCTTTTGCTTCGGTGTGATTTACTCCCATAACAAACATTGGTGCATCTGCCGAAGGAGAAGAAATTACTACTTTTTTCGCACCACCATGAATATGAGCTTTAGCGGTTTCTAATGTGGTGAAAATTCCTGTACATTCTGCAACAACATCTACATCAATATCTTTGTCATCCCATTTAATTAATTTTGGATCTTTTTCTGCTGTAACTCTAATAAATTTATCGTTTACATATAATTTTCCATCTTTTACTTCCACTTTTCCATTAAAACGACCGTGAACTGAATCGTATTTTAATAAATAAGCTAAATGATTAACTTCTAATAAATCGTTAATGGCTACTACTTCTACATTATCTCTATTGAACGTTTCTCTAAATACAATTCTTCCGATTCTACCGAATCCGTTAATTCCTAATTTTACTTTTGACATTTTCTTTTCTTTAATTTACTATTTTGTTATGATGATACGATATCGGATACTTTTACCAATTCCATATCGATTTCACTTTGTCCTTTAATGGCTTGCTCTAATGGTGTAAGCATAATCTTATCTTGATTTAATCCTACCATATAATTTGATTTTCCTTCTAACAAGGTTTCAACTGCTTTAACTCCCAATCGTGAAGCTAAAACGCGATCAAAACAAGAGGGAGAACCACCACGTTGCATGTGTCCTAAAACCGAAACACGAACGTCATATTCTGGCATGTTTTCTTCGATGAAATCTTTTAGTTCGAAAACGTTTTTACCAATTTTATCCCCTTCAGAAACTACGACAATACTTGAAGTTTTTCCTGAACCTTTACTTCGTTTTAAAGATTCTAGTAATCGGTCTAAACCAAAATCTTCTTCAGGAATTAGAATTTCTTCTGCTCCTGCTCCAATTCCTGCATTTAAAGCAATATGACCTGCATCTCTTCCCATTACTTCAACGAAGAATAATCGGTTGTGAGAATTTGCGGTATCTCTAATTTTATCGATAGCATCAATTACAGTATTTAAAGCGGTGTCATATCCTAAAGTGTGACTTGTTCCAAAAATATCGTTATCAATAGTTCCAGGAATTCCAATCACAGGAAATCCATATTCACTGTTGAAGATTTCGGCTCCTGTAAAACTTCCATCACCACCAATTACTACAAATGAATCAATTCCAGCCGCTACTAAATTATCATATGCTTTTTTTCTTCCTTCTGTAGTTCGAAAATCTGCCGAACGAGCCGATTTTAAAATTGTACCTCCTTTATTGATAATATTTTTTACATCACGAGGTCCCATTTCTTTGAAGTCTCCTTCAATCATACCTTGGTATCCTCTGTAAATACCAACACATTCTATATTATAATAAGCACAAGCTCTAACTACTGCACGAATAGCAGCATTCATACCAGGAGAATCTCCACCTGAAGTTAAAACACCTACTTTTTTAATCTTTGTCGACATATTATTTTTGATTGTTTATGTAAAGTTATAAAACGAAAAATTAAAAAACAGTGGTTCTTGCAAACTATTTGGTTATAGTTACAAATTCAAACGTTTTCGTTAATAACTTTTTGATTTTTCTACTAAAAAATCACGAATTAATCGATTTCTGGAACTTTTACAGGCTCCTCTTTTACAGCTTCTGTCGATTTTACTTTTCGTTGATTAATAAACTCTATAAATTCAGGTGGAAATTCTGAATCTGGTAATTCATCTTGTGATTTTGATGTATCGTTTTTCTTTTTGTTTTTGTTGAATATCTTTTGCATCATTTCTTTAAATGTATTGAATTCAACATTATAAGTTATTCCTAAACCTTGAGTATATCCAATTCCTTCACCTACATAATTGATATCGTTTTCACGATTAAATACGTGTGCTTTTAGTGAACCGTCTTCGTTTATTTGTATTAACACTTCTAAATTACCCACAATTACCGATTCTGTAACTCCACCAACAGGAACCCCAACTTTTCCGTTTATCGAAATACGGTCATTAATTCGGGTATTCATTGTTACACCTACTCGATCTGAAATCTCTGTTAGCTTATTTCCTTGTGAATAATCTAAACCTAATTGTAAATTACTATCACTATCTGCAAATAAGCCGTTGATAATAGAACTTGCTCCTTCAATTAATGAACCATAAGCTGCATTTCCTGTTGATTCTGCAGTTACAAAAGAACCCGTTGCCATTAAAGCAAAGGCCTGTGTTTGTCTTGTGTCTTTGTCCTGTAATTTATAATCAATTTCACTTTTTAATACCGAACTTACCGTTGGGAAATCAATGTTAAAATCAGGCTGTGGGTTACTTAAATTTCCGTTTAGTAAAATGGTTACATTAGTATCCACTTTTCTATTGAAAGAAGCGCTCTCAACTAAAACAGCTGGATTTGCCATTGTTTTGTAGGTTGCTTTTAAATCTAAAACCGCATCCATAGGCTGACCATCCCAACGAATTGTTCCTCCTTTTTCTACACTAAATTTTTTATCAATAATTCCTCCATATTTAAAATTATATTGCCCTTCTTGAACAATAAAATCGCCAAACATTTCAAATTTACCAAGTGTATTTATATTCATTTGCATTGAACCTACTCCCGTTCCTTTCATGGCATGACCTGTTTCACGGTTTAGAATAATCTCAATGTCGGCATCAGTGTCAATATCAAAATTGAAATCAAGTTCTAATCCTTGATATCTATTTTCTTTTGCAATTTTACCCAAGAGAGATTTTTTATATTCTTCCACCGTCATAAAGTTAATAAAGGAATTGTTTCCTAAATCTTCTTCATCGTTTACCGGAATTTTTATAGAAGTTCCTTTTTCAGATTCACCTGCTACTTTAATATTTAAATTATCTACAGAACCCGTTATACTAGCTTTTCCTTTCACAAAAGCTGTTCCGTAATAATAGGCATCTTCTGAATCTTTAGTGTCTAATGCTAAAATATTATCCGAAATCAAATGCAAATCGAGTTCCCAATCGCCAAGATTTTCATGACGGATAGTTCCATCAATTACTCCTTTTGTTTTGTATTTGGTATCGGTTACTTCAATTTTTCGAAGACTAAATTGATGCTCTGTTAAATCAACAATGGCATTTTTTTCAAAAGCATAATCTACATTCAAATACGGAACACGCATTCCTGCATCATTAAGATAGAGTCGTCCATCCATTTCAGGTTGGGTTAATGAACCACCAATTGTAGTTCTACCCGTAGCATTTCCTCTAACATCAGACAAAACGCTTCCCAATAACGAACCAAATGGAGCTAAATTGAATTTTTCAAAACCAGCAACTAAATCTAAACTTGATTGTTGTCCCACAAAATTTATATTTCCATCCAAGAAAAAATGTTCTTGACCATCTTGTTTTAAACTAGAATTCACTTTAAACTGATTGAAATTTTCGTTTCCTTCTATTTTAAAGTCTAAATCGCCCAATAAAAACTGATTGATTTTCAGGCTATCAATGGTTAAGTTTGAAATAGGTTCATACTTATTTCTATCTTGTTTATAGGTAATATTTCCTTTAATTTTTCCGCCAAATGATAAACTATCTAATGCAGGTGTTACCTTATTCAAATCTACATCATCAAAGGACAATTTGAAATCTTTGTAGGTAGAATCGCGCATGGTCCCAAAAAAATCAATCTTTTGATTGTTATGAGATAACGTTAACTTTTGAAAATCGAAATCTTTAAACTTTTTATCGAATACAATTTTATTGTCTTCTGTTTCTTGTTCGTTAATAAACCAAAGGTATTCTTTGAATTTAATCTCTGATTTTTTAAATCCAACTATAGATTGCTTATCTTCATTTATGGTATGATACAAGTTCAAATCATACGTATCTTCACTTTTTGGTCCACCTTTAAACTCAGAACGAACAAACAATGTATCGTTTAAAGTAACGTTAATCAAATTAAAATCAGCAATTTTATACTTGCCATTTTTAATTGAATCAACTGTTATGTAGGCATTATATAATGGATTTTTATTGTCGATTTCAATATTTACATTTTCAATAGTGTTTTCATATGCAATGATATTTGGAGAAGTAAAATCGAACACAAATTTTCCTTCATCACCACTTATTTTTCCCTTAGCTTTTGTGTTTTCCGATATTTTGACATCTGGTATAAAAACTTCTACAATTTTATCATAGATAGTTAAGTCAAAATTTATGAACTGACCTTTTTCTAACTTATTTGGAGAATAATTGGCATACAAACTTCCCAGTGCATTTTCGACCATTTTTTGCACTTGGTTTACTTTGTATTTCCCTACAATTTGACCTGTAATAATGTCTGGAGAATTAATTTCAATAGTTCTAACTCGTTCCGCATCAAAAGAAGAGGTTATTTCAAAATCATCAAAAAAGTACGAATCTTTACTGTTTTGGTACGAAACGTTATTAATTTTTAAAACTCCCGCCAAATCATCAATCGAATTTCCGTCTGCTTTGAAATCGATAGTACCTTTAAAAATAGATATAGAATCTGTTTTATAGAAATTTAAGATATGTAAATCAGCATAGTCAATTTGGGCTTTAAAATCGTAGTTTTTAGCTTTCAAACTCAAATCGATAGTTCCATCAAAATCCATTTTTAAATTGGGATCATTACTATTGAAATATCCTTTGTAATAAGGCATTTTCATACTTCCATCAACCGTAATGTTTTGATAATTATATCCGTTATAATAAAACTTATCAATTTTTCCTTTGATAGCTGTATTCAACAATTTTTGAGTAAACCCTTTACCATCAACATCTAAATCTAAGGTAGTTTTTCCAATGTCGTTTTGACTTAAAAGTGTTCCTAAATCAAAAGCATCTAACTTAATATTTCCTTGATACGAAGCATTATCAATATTATTGATGTTTTGCATCGCTAAATTACCTTCTAAGTAACCCAATTGTGATAACATCGAAACATCGGCGTTGATGTATTTTTGAGTTAATTCTACAGCACCAGAAATATTTACATTTCCTAATTTAGCCAAAACCGATGGTAAATTATTACCTAAAATTCGTGGTAAAATAGATTTTAAATCTTCGTAATTGGAAGTAATACGATCAAAGTTTCCTTTCATGTAAAACTCTTGATTTCCTTTTCCAAAAAGATTTCTAAAATTCGCAGTTCCAATAATTTCTGATTGATTCTTATCTACTAATTTTAAATTATAAGTCGTGAAATTATTCAATGTTCCAACCAAATGCGTGTCAACATAAAAAATATTATTTTTCCCGAATTCATTGTAGAAATAGTTCAAATCGTTTGAAGCAATTGTAGCTTTATCAAACTGAACATCAAAAATAACTTTGTTATTAAAATCTGAAAAATCTTTTCTTTTGTACTTCAACTCTACTCTACCTTTCATTTCAGATAAAGGTGTTTTCATTGCTAGTTGTTCTAACAAAATATTTTTCTTGGTATACGTAAAATCAGCCGTAATATTTTCGACTAACAATCCGCGATGATCTTTAAAAGATAACTTATCTATAAATGTATAAACATTGGGACCTTTGATAAAGAAATCTTCGATTTTACCATTTAACTGCGTAAAATCGAGCATTTTTGGCGTTTGAAGATTGTGGTCAATGTATTGAAAACGGCTGTTGTAAACCGTCATCTTATTGGCTTTCATTCTAAATCTTCCCGAAGAAGGCGAACCATCATCAAAAGCTTCAATGAATTTAT
>NZ_JAIWOF010000192.1 GCF_020217025.1 Flavobacterium sp.
CTAAGTTGGTATAATCTTCGTTTTTGTAATTTACAATTCTAACATCCATTCCATGCAAAACCACATCTTTCAAATAAGGATGACCCGGATCGTAAATTTTCTTAAAACTTAAAATAGAAGTATTTAATTTTTTGATGTAAAACAAAGTATCGTTATGATGGTCTAAAACCAAAACATCGCCAAGTTTTACACTTCCGAAAGGCGTAATGGCAACTTTTTTAATAGAAATATTAGTTCCAAATGATTCATTTAAACTATCAGTCGCGTATTTTCCTAAAGCAGTTTGCACAAAAGGTAACGACAAAAGAATACCCAATAATAGAAACAGCAATAAAATTGCGATTAGGGAACGAAATAGTATTTTTTTAAATTTTTTGATACGTTCTTTTGTTTTAAATTTGCTACCAATTATTTAACTGGGTGTATAATCCAACAAAAATAAGGAAATTTGTAAGATAATTACAATATCCCTATTCCAAATTTCATGCCTAAAATGTCAGAAAGAAAAATATATACTTTAGCCATCGAAAGTTCGTGTGATGATACGTCTGCAGCCGTACTTTGTAACGATGTTGTTTTGTCAAATATTGTGGCACGACAAGCGATTCACGAAGAATATGGTGGCGTAGTTCCAGAATTAGCTTCGAGAGCGCACCAACAGAACATTGTTCCAGTAGTAGATGTTGCTATTAAAAAGGCTGGAATTACCAAAAACGACTTAAATTGTATCGCTTTCACACAAGGTCCAGGATTGATGGGTTCGCTATTAGTTGGAGGTTCTTTTGCAAAATCGATGAGTATGGCTTTGGATATTCCGTTGGTAGCGGTAAATCACATGAAAGCGCATATTTTAGCGCATTTTATTGATGAAGAAGGTTTTGATAAACCAACGTTTCCTTTTTTGGCGTTGACTATTTCTGGCGGACATACCCAAATTGTTAAAGTAAATAGTTTTTTTGATTTGGAAATTATTGGCGAAACTACTGATGATGCTGTAGGAGAAGCTTTTGATAAATCGGCTAAGATTTTAGGACTTCCTTATCCTGGTGGGCCATTGATTGATAAATTTGCACAAGAAGGAAATCCGAAAGCGTTTCCGTTTACCAAACCAAAAGTAGATGGTTTGAATTTTAGTTTTAGTGGTTTAAAAACCCAAATTCTATATTTCATCCAAAAAAATGTAGCGATAAATCCGAATTTCATTGAAGAAAATAAAGCGGATATTTGCGCTTCTATACAATATACCATTATCAATATTTTAATGGATAAATTGAAATTAGCTGTTGCTGAAACTGGAATTAACCAAATTGCGATTGGTGGAGGCGTTTCTGCAAATTCAGGAATTCGAACTACATTAAAAGAAGCAGAAAAAAAATACGATTGGAAATCTTACATTCCAAAATTTGAATACACAACTGATAATGCAGCAATGATTGGAATTGTAGGGTATTATAACTTTTTAGAAGAAAATTTCAGTCAAGCTGATGTAACTTCTAAAGCACGAATTGAATTTTAAAACTTATGCAACTATTCTATAATTCCGATATAAAACAAGGTGATATTACTTTCTTTTTCGACAAAGAAGAAAGCAAACATATTATTAAAGTATTACGTAAAAAAGAAAGTGATAAAATATTTATTACTAACGGATTAGGTTTTTTATTTGAATCTGAAATTATTTTAGCTTCTGAGAAAAAATGTGAGGTAAAAATCACAAAAGAAACCTTTCAAGAACCTGATAAATTTTACACCCATATTGCCGTTGCTCCTACTAAAATGAACGACCGATTGGAATGGTTTTTAGAAAAAGCAACCGAAATTGGCATCCACGAAATCACGCCAATTATTTGTGATCATTCCGAACGAAAAGTATATAAAATTGATCGAGCGGAAAAAATCATTCAAGCCGCAATGAAACAATCGTTACATTATTATATTCCAAAAATCAACGAACCGATTTCATTCACACAATTCGTAAAATCGAATATCGGCGGACAAAAATTCATCGCCCATTGTGAAGAAACCGATAAAAAATCATTTACGAACGAAATCAAAAAAGAAGAAAAAGTTACTATTTTAATTGGACCTGAAGGGGATTTTTCTACAAAAGAAATCAATTTGGCTATTGAAAATGGATTTATTCCTGTAACTTTGGGAAACACAAGGTTGCGAACAGAAACGGCTGCTCTAGTAGCTTGTCATACAATTGCATTGATAAATGAATAAAATTTTAGTCATATTATTATTAGTTTGGAATTTGGGATTTTCCCAAGAAATTGCTGTTGCTAAATATTATGGCGGTGGCGATTGGTATGCGAATCCGACTTCTTTACCTAATTTGGCTAAATTTTGCAATCAAAACATCAATACTAAAATCAATACCAAAATTGCTACTGTTGAAGTTGGAAGTTCGGAAATATTTACCTATCCCTTCGTGCATATGACAGGTCATGGAAATGTTGTTTTTAGTCCGAATGATGTTATCAATCTTCGCAATTATCTTACTTCAGGAGGATTTTTACATATTGATGATAATTACGGTATGGACGAATTCATCCGAAAAGAAATTAAAAAAATATTTCCTGATAATCCATTAACGGAAATTCCTTCAAATCACATTTTATTTCAAGAACCTTTTAATTTTCCTGGTGGATTACCCAAAATTCATGAACACGACAATCAAAAACCACAAGCTTTTGGGATTTTCATCGAAGGGCGAATTGTTCTTTTATATACTTATCAAACGGATTTAGGAGATGGTTGGGAAGATCCTGAAGTTCATAACGACCCACAGAATATTAGAGAAAAAGCACTAAAAATGGGTGCTAACATTTTAAACTATGCATTCAAAAATTAATTTTAAAAAAAATTAATTTTTATTAAAATATGCAGAAAAACTACAGCAAATTATTTTTCAATACCTTTTAATTTTGATTTGTTATCTTTTTGAAACGAAAAATTAATGTTACATAATTTTTACAGAAACTTTGATTTACTGTAAAGAAACACAAACATTACATTAAAAAAATAGTAATATCGTTACAAAAATGTTAACTAACCGAATCAACTAACTAAAATGTATTAATTATGAAAAAAGCCCTTTTATCAGCAGTTTCATTACTGTTATTAGTTTCATGTAGTAATGATGAAACCAACTCTTCTACTAATGATTTAGCAGCAACTACAACTCACGAATATCACAGAGGTTGTGCTTCTCATGAAGTTCACGAACAACAATTAAGAGAAAATCCAGAATTAGCTATAAAAATGGCAGAAATTGAAAGATTTACTCAAAATGCAATTGCTAATGGAAGATTAGTTAACGGAAAAATCGAAATTCCTGTTGTTGTCAATGTTTTATATAGAACTACTGCTGAAAATATTTCTTTAACACAAATACAATCTCAAATTGATGTTTTAAATAAAGATTTCAATGCATTAAACAGTGATTTCAATCAAGTCCCATCTGTTTTTTCAGGAGTTAAAGCAAATGTTGGAATTTCATTTGTATTAGATGCTGTTTACAGAAAATCAACAACAAAAAAATCTTGGGGAACTAATGACGCTATGAAAAAATCAACTCAAGGCGGAATGAATCCTACCTCACCAACTACTAAATTAAACTTATGGGTTTGTACAATTGGTGGTGGAATTTTAGGTTATGCACAATTTCCAGGTGGTTCTTCTGCAACTGACGGAGTTGTTATTGATTCTAAATATTTTGGAACTACTGGAACTGCAACAGCTCCATTTAACAAAGGAAGAACTGCTACGCACGAAGTAGGCCACTGGATGAACTTAAGACATATTTGGGGTGATGCTACTTGCGGAAACGATTTAGTAAGCGATACTCCTACTCACAATACAGCTAATTACGGAATGCCTGCATTCCCACACTACTCTACTTGTACAGGAACACCTATTGAAATGACAATGAACTACATGGATTACACAGATGATGCTGGAATGTACATGTTCTCAAACGGACAAAAAAGCAGAATGTTAGCTATTTTTGCCTCTGGAGGATCAAGATTTTCATTTGCTCAACCATAAACCAATGAAACATTTGAGTTAATTAAGAAAACTCACCATTATGTGGTGAGTTTTTTTTATTTTAGCAAAAACAAATTAAATGACTTCAAAAGAATTAAGCTTCGGAATTGTAAGAGCAGTTGGTATTATTGCCGCTATTTCACTTCTGTTATTTTTCTTTTATAAAATTTTAACTGTAATTGTTTATATCATCGTATCGGTTGTTTTTACACTTTTGTTGTATCCGTTCGTACTATTTTTAAGAAGAAAACTTAAATTTAGAAATACATTAGCCGTTGTTACTACATTGATAATGGTAATTCTTTTAATTTCGGGAATCATTTTACTTTTTGTTCCGCTAATTATATCACAAGGTGAAAATTTATCACTTTTGGATATCAAATCACTGGAAAGCAATTACAATAGATTGTTAAATGATGTTACAATTTATCTGAGTTCTCACAATATCGATTTACAACAAATTACTAAAAGTTCTAACTTAACGTCATTTTCAAATTTTGAATTTATTCCTAATTTTTTAAATAACATCGTAAGTACCATTGGGAATATCGGAATGGGTTTGGCCTCTGTTTTATTCATTTCATTTTTCCTGCTTAAAGAAAGAATCGCTTTTGCGACCGCTTTTAAAAATGTTTTACCACTAGATCAAAAAGAAAAAGTTTTAAATTCAATTGAAAAAATAAACGAAATGCTTTCAAGATATTTCTTAGGGCTGTTGCTTCAATTGTTCATTATTTTAGTTTTATATTTTATTGTTTTTTTAATTTTTGGAGTCGATAATGCTCTAATAATTGCTCTTTTGTGTGCTGTTTTCAACATCGTTCCTTATGTAGGTCCAATTATTGCCACCTTTGTAGCTTGTGTTTTAATCATGATTAGCGGTATTGGAACTGGTGCCGATTTTAACACAGAAACTTTACCTACAACTATTTATGTTTTAATTGGAATGTTCGTTGTACAATTGATTGATAACAATATCAGTTCGCCTTTAATTTTTTCAAAAAGTACCAATTCGCATCCTTTAGAAATCTTTTTAGTGATTTTAATTGCTGGAATTTTATTCGGTATTACCGGAATGATTATCGCAGTTCCGTTTTATACTTCATTAAAAGTAATAGGAAAAGAATTTT
The DNA here is from genome assembly GCF_020217025.1 of Flavobacterium sp. Classification (GTDB taxonomy): domain Bacteria; phylum Bacteroidota; class Bacteroidia; order Flavobacteriales; family Flavobacteriaceae; genus Flavobacterium. The sequence continues at coordinate 5,184 of NZ_JAIWOF010000192.1, forward strand.
TACCTGAAAATAAAATCATCAAAGCCCTTACCAAAAACTTATAGTTTTGAATTTAGAATCGATTTTACATACTGAAATACAAGATTTTATTAATCAAAATCTGAATGCTGATAGTACGAAATTAGCTTTGAAGAAAAATCCATTTCCTGAAGTGAATTATTCGGTTATCATCAATCAAATTATTGCAAAAAAGAAAGCGAAAGATAAACTTCCAACTTGGTTTTCATCTGAAAATATTATTTATCCAGAGAAAATTTCAATCGAACAAACTTCGTCAGAAACTACGGCTAAGTACAAAGCTTCTTTAGTTTCAGGAGAAAAATTAATCGATTGCACGGGAGGATTTGGTATTGACGATTACTACTTTTCCAAACAATTCCAATCGGTTATTCATTGCGAATTGAATGCCGATTTATCTCAAATCGTAAAACATAATTTCGAAGTTTTAAAAGCCTCAAATATTGAATGTTATCAAGGTGACAGTACAGAAATCTTAGAACAATTTAATGAGAAATTCGATTGCATTTACATCGATCCATCTAGAAGAAATGATGCTAAAGGAAAAGTCTTTATGTTAGCCGATTGTTTGCCAAACGTAGTCGATTTACAGGACTTTTATTATCAATTTACTGATACCCTTTTAATCAAAACCGCTCCTATTTTAGACCTTCACGCGGGTTTATTAGAATTGAAAAATGTATCAGAAATTCACATTGTAGGTGTTGATAATGAGGTAAAAGAATTGCTTTGGAAAATTGAGAAAAATTTCGACGCATCTCCAGAAATTATTGCAGTTAATTTAGAAAAAGAGAAGCAAACAATTACTAAAATTGAAAGTACAAAATCCTATTTTGCTTCTTATAGTTTACCCAAAAAATATCTGTACGAACCCAACGCATCTCTAATGAAATCAGGCGGATTTGAAGCGGTTTCTGAATTGTTTGCTGTTGGAAAGTTGCATCAACATTCGCATTTATATACTTCGGATAAACTTATTGATTTTCCAGGAAGAAAATTTCAAATTGATGCAATTGTTCCGTTTCAGAAAAAAGAAATTTCACAATTTATACAGGGTAAAAAAATGAATGTTTCCACACGAAATTTCCCTATAAAACCTGAAGAAATCAAGAAAAAACACAAAATTACAGATGGTGGAACAGTTTTTGCTTTTTTCACCACGAATATGAATAATGAAAAAATAATTTTACTTTGCACCAAATTATAATCCAAATGAAACACCTTTTATCGCTGCTATTATTACTAACATTAAGTGTTAACGCTCAAAAGAAAGATTGTATTTACGATATCGAAGAAAAAACAGATTCAACTTCATTAAGAGTTTTACCAAGCGTTTTAATGCACGAAAAAATATTTGGAAACACCAATGAATACTTATTCTTTGCGCTTTTAAATGACAACGGAACACCCATGTTAAGCATTCAACAATTACAAAAAAGCAAAGATTTCATTAAGACGAATTGTATTGCTAAAAATTCAAAAATTGTTTTACAATTAATGAATGGCAAAATTATAAACTTAATAAGTTCCGATGAAGAAGCTTGTAGTATTTTAACTTACGATGCGAAAGAACAAGACAATATTAGAGTTTTAGATGGTTATTTTTATTTCACAAAAACCAATTACGAAGAATTAAAAAACAGTCCAATTAGCTTAATGCGCATTCAATTTGCTGGAGAAACAAAAGATTATATTCTAAAAAGCGAATTAAACTCAGAAACGTTAAAAACAACATCGAAACCAGATAGTTATTTTATGGAGTTTTTGAAGTGTGTAGAGTAGCAACATTTTGAGGCTTCATTTCATTGAAGTTATGTCACCATGTATTAATAAACAAAGCATTCCATTCAGCAACAGATTTTCCTCTAGAAAATATAGAAGTAGCCTTTGAATCAAAATGCTATTACCAATAGTATTATTTCTTTTCTGTGCTTACTAATTTTAACTCTCCGTTTAAAGCTTTCCAAATTTCAACAGTTTTATTCGGTTGAGTTATATGTCGTTCAATAAGAATTGGAATTTCATTTTCTAGTTTGTAATAATCTTTATAAAATCGAATATAATTGTCCCAGGATGAAATGATTATCTTTTTTTCATGATCGACTTCAGGATTTATAATTATTTCATAAGCTGTGTTTACTTCGAAAATTTCGGTTTTTTCATTGTATATCCAATATAGATAAGGAAATGGATGTTCAGCTGGAATTGATTTAATAATTCTAAAATCAATATAATTATCGAAATTCATGTCTTCAATTTCCATAATACTTTCATTTCTTATAAATGAATAAAAATAATTTTCGCTTGGTATTATTTCTTGGATATATTCTCCGTTTTTGAACACAATTATTTTACTTATTTTACATTCACTTATTTGACAATCTTTTGTTAAGTAAAATGAAAATTCACCTTTTTTAAATTCTATTATTTCTTGAGAATAGAATTTAATTGAAAGTAAAAAAGTTATTATTAGCAGAGTTTTTTTCATAGTACTGTTAACTAGTCAAAAAAACAAATATACCAAACTTTTAACCAAAACAAAAATATTTCAGGAAACTACCAAAAACAAAAAAGCCTTGCAAATGCAAGGCTTTTTGTGATCGCGCCAGGATTTTTATAGCTACTGATTGACAATAAGTTAGTACTACACTGTGTCACTACTGTGACAAATCTCTTTTTAATTGCTCTAATATTTTTATAGCTTCATTTAATTTATTGACTTTTCTATTACCGTACTCCTCCCCCGGCTCATTTAATTCTAATGTGCCATTTTCTTCGTTTTTAAACAACCAATTCAAATCAACATCTTTGAGGTGTTCTATGAATGCCTTTATCATATCTCCAGTAATGTTATTATTGTTCATGTTTCTGTTAAAAGAAATATGATTCAATCCTAATGATTCAGCAAACTGCTTTTGACTCCAGCCTTTTTCTTTAATAATTACCTCTATTTTTTCTCTTAACTCCATTTAGAAACATTCTAAATTAATACTATAATAAACTTTTTAGTTTATTTTATTTGGATAAAATAAACTGATTAGTTTATATTTGTGACAGAAATAATACTTCTATGACAAATATAACAGAAAATAAACAAAAAACAGATGTGCAGATGCATATCGATAAAGCTTATAAGATTATTGAAAATAATCTTCCAAGCAACTATGTGAAATTAGTTCAGGAAAAATTGGAAGATCCTGATTTATCGAGTGGTATAATTCGAAACTTAAAAAATAGAGTTACGAAATATCCAAAAACTAAAATCAATGTCTTGAATGCGCTAGTGGAAGTAGCGAATGAATATCAAGAACATTTGAGAAAACTCCGAGACTTAACTCAATAAACTAAACAATTAATTTGATAATCAAAAAACCATGCAAAAACTAATTCCAGGATTACTCGATAACGCATTTGAGTTTTTCAATTTAGAAGACGATTTAAAATTTGTGAGTGATGGAAAATTGAAATCATTCACTGAAGCTCCAGCCTCTGTAATTATAATGCTGAAGGAAGCTATTGATAAAAATCCAGAGGCAAAAGCAATATTAATTGAATGGCATCCGGAAAGTGAATTCAATCAACTGAAACAATTTGCTTCATGCAAATTTGGAGGAATTGATTATTCAGCCGATATAAAAGATGGACAATTACAAGAGGGCGAATATTGGAAATGTCCAAAAGCAGGTTCTTGTGTTGGAGAAGGAGTAATTTGTACTTCACCTATTTATAACGGTCATGTTTTATCAAAAACAGAAATTGAATTAATAAGGTTGTCAACAACAGAAAAAACAAATGAAGCTATTGCTGAAGAGTTAAATCTTCCTATGGGAACTTTTCACAAATACAAGCATACGCTTTATGAAAAGCTAGGTTTTATTCAAACAAAACAGTGCCTCACAAAGATTGCCTATAGTTTGAATATTATCTAATACGTTCTTACCCTTTTCAATGTGTACTTACACATGACTATTCAAAACCAAACTCCTCTTCAGGGAGGAGTTTTTTAAATTAACGAACATGAAAGCAAAAATATTTGCAGGTCCTGCATACTCGGGAAAAACAAGAACCGCAAAAATGATTTCTGAATATATAGGTAAAGACAAAACCGTTTTTATAGATGCAAAACAAATGAAAATTGATAATCATTTTGTTTTTGAAGAAATTAATTTCAATACAGAATTAGTAATTATAGATGATGTGCCTGAAGACTTTTCTTTAGAACGATTTTACGATGTTGAGTATGATGAAAACAATGAAATTAAAGGTTACTATTTCTTAGTAAATAAAAGATGTTTACCTCCAAGAAGATACAGTGTTTCTAAAGTAATCATTATTGCAAATTTTCTTCCCAATATTACTGGAGAAAGTTTAAAAAGAAGATTTGAAATCGTTGAATTTCCTACTTGTGATTTATCAAAAATTAAAACTGAAGAATAATATGGGCTCATTAATTCAATCAAAAATCAATCAAGTTGAAGCGCGCATTCAACAGTATAAAGACTCGGAATTATTTTCTGAAGTTGAAAAAGAAAAGGAAATAAAAAAACTGGAGGCAGAACTGGAGAAACTGCAGCTAGAAAGAGCAAAAGAAATTGAAGTTAATAATTCAGAAGAGATAAAGTAACCTATGAGCTACGTAAAAGACACAGATATATTAGATGCTACCGATGGTGGTTTACAAATCATTCTTTACTATTATCCAAATGCTAATAAGGTTTTTCATAAAGCTGCTAAGCAATTTAAGATTCGTGAATCTGAAAAAACTGCATCAGCCACTTTATATCAACATCCTTCTGGAG
>NZ_JAIWOF010000237.1 GCF_020217025.1 Flavobacterium sp.
ACAACAGAAGCCAAATTTATGCAGGAATACGCAGATCATTTTGTGGATGCTTTATTAGCTGATCATCATAATTATGTGGTAGTGTATCCTAATAACGATTTAGGAAGTCAAACCATTTTAAAAGCGTATGATAAATTAAAAGGAAATCCTCGTTTTCGCATTTTTCCATCGTTGCGATTTGAATATTTCTTAACCTTATTAAAAAAATCCCAGTTCATTATTGGAAATAGTAGTGCAGGTATTCGAGAAGCTCCTTATTATGGTTTACCGATTATCAATATTGGAACACGCCAACAAAATAGGGCACTTCACGCCGATATCATCAATGTTGATTATACATCAGAGCAAATTTCTAAAGCTTTGAGTGTTATTGATACGCATCTAGTACAACCAACAGAAAGCGATTTCGGAAAGGGAAATAGTGCCGAATTATTTTTGAAATCCTTATTAAATGATGATATTTGGCAACTCAATCATCAAAAACAATTTAGAGATTTCGAATAATTTTTTTTAATGTTTTTGCAGAAAAAAAAGACTGAAAAAGAAATTAAAGTTCTGGAAAAAGTACTATTTTCACTTTTTAATTGATTAGATGAAATTATCTGTTATTATTACTACTTACAATTCAGAAGAATGGCTTGCAAAAGTTCTCGAAGGTTATTGTAACCAAACCGAGAAGGATTTTGAAGTAGTAATTGCAGACGATGGTTCCACTGAAAAAACGCAACAAGTTATTGCTTCATTTTCTTCTAAATTTAGTTATCCAATAGTGCATGTTTGGCAACCTGATGAAGGATTTCAAAAGTGTAGAATATTAAATAAAGCCGTTCTAAAGACCAATACCAATTACTTGCTTTTTACGGATGGTGATTGTATTCCACGGAAAGATTTTGTTGCTCAACATTTAAAATATCAAGAAGAAGGTTATTTTCTTTCTGGAGGTTATTTTAAATTACCGATGGCAACTTCTCAGAAAATTTTAATAGAAAATATTAGAAATCAAGATTGTTTTTCGATTTCTTGGCTGATTAAAAATGGCGTTTCAAAAACGTTTAAATTATCAAAGCTGACCAAAATTTCACTTTTTGCTTCATTCATGAATTGGTTAACTCCAACAAAACGAACCTTCAACGGTCACAATACGTCTTGTTTTAAGAAAGATTTAGTCGCTGTGAATGGTTTTAATGAAGAAATGCAATACGGTGGTTTGGATAGAGAAGTAGGTGAGCGTTTGTTCAACTTAGGTATTTTATCAAAGCAAATTCGTTATAGTGCCGTTTGTTTGCATCTAGACCATAAAAGAGGTTATGCCACGCCAGAAACTTGGGAGAAAAATAATACCATTCGCAATTTCAATAAAAAACACAATGTGACTTTTATTGAAAATGGTTTGTCAAAATATCTTAGCGAATAATCTCAAAAAAAACTTTCAATTTCTCTTTAATCAAAGCAATCGGATATTCTTCAAAATATTTGAAAGTGTTTTCTTTGATGTATTTCTCGTCAAATTCTTGATAAATTTCTGGTTTTAAATCTTTTAAATGAATGGAAATGTTTTTCTCATCTTCAAAAATTTGCCACGTTTCTTTATCAACACTTGGCGAAAACAACGAAAATGTTGGAACAAACAACGCTTTTGCCATGTTTACACTTCCGCCTTCGTTACCAATTAAAGCATCACATTGCGACAATAATCCTAAAAACGAGCGTAAATCATTGGCGTACAAATCAAAGTAAATGCGCTGTTGTGTTTCAGGTTGACACAAATCGAAGATTTTTTGAGCGTCTTTTTTTTGTTTTGGAATATAATTGAATAGCAAATTCGCATCAGTAGTTTGCACCGTGAAATCTAACAATTCTGCCATTTTTTCAAACGGATAAGTTTTGTACCATTCGCTACCTAAAATCCCAATCATAAAAGTGGGTTTATCGGTTTTTAATGGAAATTTTGACAGCATTTCCTTTGCTTGATTGATTTCCGAATCCGTTAAAAAAACTTTTGGTTTGTAATCGGTAATTTCTTCTTTAATTAGTGGTTTTAATAATCGTAAACGATTAATAATTGCTAATCCAATATCCGATTTCGTACCGTTTTTAAGTCGTTCAATATTGTAATTGTAAAAAATATTGGAATAGCCTTTTTTATATGAAATTTTATATTTAGCACCTGAAAAAAGCGTGATTAAATTGGTTTCCAATTTACTGTAAGCATCAATCACCGCGTCATATTTGGTACTTCTAATTTTGAAAATAAATTGAAAAAGCGAAAGATAGTTTTTTCGAACTTTTTCTTCTAAAACAATAATATTATCAATATTTGGATTGTTTTTTAGTACATCAACACAATTGGCATAGCACATGTAATCTACTTGAGCTTCTGGATATTTTTGCTTCAAATTATTGGATAATATGGTAGAAGTTAACACATCTCCAATTCGCTTTTGTTGTATGACTAAAATTTTCATTTTTGATAAATTATTTGGCTAAAATACATTGATTTTGAAACTTTGCCAACAAAATAAATTGATTACTTTTGTGAAAATTCAATTTTTATGGCAATTAGCGGTTTAGTTATTACGTTTAATGAAGAAAAAAATATTGGCAAATGCATCGATGCTTTATTTGAAGTATGCGATGAAGTTATCATTGTAGATTCGTTAAGTACAGATAATACAGTTAAAATTGCTGAAGAAAAAGGAGCAAAAGTAATTTCTCAAAAATTTCTTGGCGATGGACCACAACGCACACACGGATTGCCATTTTGCAAAAACGATTGGATTTTGAATTTAGATGCTGACGAATTTTTAGATAAAGATGCCAAAGAATTTATTTTAAAGGGGAAATATTTAGAAGGGAATTACGATGCTTTTTCGTTTCGAGTTAAAAACTTTTTAGCCGATGAATTAATAGATTTTTCGGGTTGGTATCCCGATCATAAAGTGCGTTTTTTTAATAAGAAAACCGCAAAACCTTCGGAAGCTAAAGTGCATCAAAAAATTGAGACTACTAACGAGAAAAAAGTAGCCGTTCACATTTTACATTACGGTTGGGAATCTTTTGAACAAATTATTGCAAAGAAAAATCAATATTCCACTTGGCATGCGCAACAACTTTTTGATCAAGGAAAAAGAGTAGGAGCCATGAAACCTGTAATTAATGGCTTAACGGCTTTTATTAGATGTTATTTCTTTAAAAAAGGGATTTTCAACGGAATTGATGGCATTACAATTGCTTTAATCCAAGGATTTTTCTCGCACATGAAATACGCTAAATTACTGAAATTACAACGTCAAGAAAAATTATTGAAGCGTTAATTTATTTTCAATCATTCGCTCGTTAAACGATTGGATATACGCTTTTATAAACGTTTCCATTTCGGTTGTTTTTGCTTTTTCGGTTTTGATTAAATTGGTTTTTAACAATTCATCTTTCTTGAAATTATATAATCCTAACGATTTTTTCCCATCAAAAGCTAAGTAATAATCGCCTGAAATATAATGGTAAATGTTGTCTAAATAATACACTACAAAATCTTTTTCAGATTGATACGATTTACCGTAAGTAATCATTTTACTATCAATATTCAAATAATCAATTATTGATGGCATAATATCAATTTGTTGTAAATTCTTTTGATTTTTCCCAACGATAGAAGGATTTGAAGGATCAAAAAACACTATTGGAATTCTAAATTTACCCACATTAGTTTTGAATTTAGTTTCTGTAGGTTCAGATGATGTGTGATCTGCCGTTATTACAAAAAGAGTGTTTTTGTACCAATCTTCTTTTGAAGCCGTTTCAAAAAAACGTTTTAAAGCATAATCAGCATAGGCAATACTTTCTTGAATTTTAGTGGTTCCTTTTGGAAATTTTCCTTTGTATTTTTCGGGAACTATGTAAGGATTGTGAGATGAAATTGTGAAAATTGTACTAAAAAAAGGTTGTTTAAATTCGGTCATTTTACCTGAAAAATATTGCATAAATTCCTCATCAAAAATGCCCCATCTTCCGTCAAATGCTTCTGGACCAACGTATTCATTCTTTCCAAAATAATTATCAAAACCAGCTACTTTACAATATTGGTCAAAATTTTGACTACCATTGAAAGCTCCGTGAAAAAATGCAGTTTGATAACCATTATCTTTTAAGATTTTTGGCAATCCATACACTTCGTTAATCGAATAACTTGACGTAATTAACGAAGTATTCATTAAACTCGGGATACTCGAAAGTGTAGAAGGAACAGCATCTATTGATAGTTTTCCATTGGCAAAACCATTTTCAAAAAACAATGATTTTTCAATTAATCCATCTAAAAAAGGCGTTTGTCCGCGTTGGATATTTTCTCGTCCAAAACTTTCCAAAATTATAATTACAACGTTTTTTTTGTTTGGATTTTCAGTTGAAGTAATTTCTGTAATTGGATTGAAAATTTGATTTAATTCGGTTTCTGAAAAGTATTTTGGAGATTCTAAAGTTTCTTTTTTCCCAAGGGTTTTTAAGATACAAAATGGAGTATTTAAAACTAACGCAGATTGATTGATAGAACCATAATTTACAGCATCAACAATTTTAATAGGTTTTTTTTGTATTCCACCACGACCTAACAAGAAAATAAATCCCATTAAAAGCACAAACATGCCAGATTGTTTCGCTATTTGTGACCAGTTTGCACTTTGTTCGGTTGCAGATTTTAAATTTGGAGTTGCTTTCCAGAATAGTATTCCTAAAACCAAAGCAAGAAGTGGTAAATACCAAAATTCAATTAAAAAGGAAAAGATTAATCCGCCAATTTCATTTTCCATTCCGCTTGCGGTAATCATACCAAATGTACTTCTTCTGCCGGTGAATTTGTAATATTCGAAATCAACAAAATTGGTTAAAATGAATATCAAATTCACTACAAAGAATCCAATTTTCAAATACTTTTGGTAGTTGGGTTTGTATTTAAAATTACCAGGAAGAAAATGTAAAAGCGCAAAAATTAAATTGATGTAGGCAATTGCCGATAAATCAAAATGAATACCGCCTAAAAAACCTTTAGCAGAAATGTTTTCAAAGGCATTTTTATTGAAAAAGTAAAATAACAAACGACAAATTTGGTAAATAAAAAGAACCACAAAAAAGCGCTTGAAAAATAGTTTTACACTGCTAAAATAGTTTGACATAAAAGGTAATTTTTAGCAAATTTAACTATTCAATCAAGATGTACAATTTATTTACTTGTAATTTCTTATTAATGAAAATAAAAATTCCAATTCACAACAATTTGGTTATGAATTGGAACTCACTTTATTCTTTTAGCTTCTTACTTTGATTTATACCGCTACGTTATATTCTCTTAAAGCATCATTTAAAGAAGTCTTCAAATCGGTTGAAGGTTTTCTTTGTCCAATGATAATCGCACAAGGCACTTGATAATCTCCAGCAGGGAATTTCTTTGTATAACTTCCCGGAATTACAACTGAACGAGCTGGAACTACTCCTTTATATTCAATTGGTTTATCACCAGTAACATCAATAATTTTTGTAGAACCCGTCAAGCATACATTTGCACCTAAAACCGCTTCTTTTCCAACGTGAACGCCTTCCACCACAATACATCTTGAACCGATGAATGCACCATCTTCAATAATTACGGGAGCGGCTTGTAATGGTTCTAAAACACCACCAATTCCAACACCACCCGAAAGATGTACGTGTTTTCCAATTTGCGCACAACTTCCTACGGTTGCCCAAGTATCTACCATCGTACCTTCATCTACATAAGCTCCAATGTTTACATAACTTGGCATCAAAATTACACCCGAAGAAATATAAGCTCCATATCTTGCAACAGCATTTGGAACTACACGAATTCCTTTTTCAGCATAATTGCGTTTCAATAACATTTTATCGTGATATTCAAAAATACCCGATTCCCAAGTTTCCATTTTTTGAATAGGAAAGTACATTACCACTGCTTTTTTAACCCATTCGTTCACTTGCCAACCGTTTTCAACTGGTTCAGCCACACGAAGTTTTCCGCTATCTAATAATTCGATAACTTCTCTAATCGCTTTTTGCGTAGTTTCTTCTTGTAATAAAGCACGATTTTCCCATGCTTGTTCTATTGTTGCTTGTAAATTGGTCATGTTTTTCAAAATTTGTGTAGCAAAGATAGTATTTTATGATTTTTGGAATTGTTTTTGATTCATAAAAAAATAGTAATTTTATAGATATAACAAAAAATACGCTACCATGAAAAAAAGTCTTTTAATTTTAGGGATTATAGCTTTCAGTTTTACTTCTTGTAAAAAAGAAGCTGAAAAAGAAATAAATGAAGCGCCAATTGACTCTAAAGTAGTTCAAGTAGATGAACACAATGCAAAAAATAGTTTAGATTACATAGGAACTTATAAAGGAAATTTACCATGTGCCGATTGTGAATCTATCGAAACTACTATCGCATTAAATCAAGATACGTATGTAAAGGAAACAATTTATAAAGGAAAATCAGACAAGGTTTTTAAAGAAACTGGTACATATACTTGGAATGCAGCTGGAAATACAATCACACTTTCGGGTTCTGATGCTCCTAATCAATATTTTGTTGGTGAAGGTGAGTTATTTCATTTAGATGTCGATGGAAAACGTATTGAAGGTGATTTAGCTGATAGATATAAATTGGACAAGTTAGTAATCGAAATTCATCCGCCTTCACCTCAAGGTATTGTAGAAGATTCAAAAATTCAATTTATTAAATGGCAATTGGTTAAACTTAATAATAAACCGGTTACTAAAAAATCAGATAAACCTTATTTTATCCATTTGATTAAAGATAATCAATTTACAGCTTTTGCAGGATGTAATAACTTATTTGGACAATATAATTTGGAGGATAACAACAAAATATCATTCTCAAAAGTTGCTTCAACTATGATGGCATGTGAAGATATGGAAACCGAACAAGAATTTGCAAAAGTTTTAGAAATGGTAGACAATTACAATTTCGATGGTAAAACGTTAAAACTAAATAAAGCTAGAATGGCACCTTTAGCCGAATTTGAAATTATCAAATAATTGAGTGTATATTTGTTGCAAATAATCAACAATGCGAATTTTAGCCATAGATTACGGAATCAAAAGAACAGGAATTGCCGTTACTGATGAAATGCAGATGATAGCTTTTGGGCTAACTACAATTCCATCAGACACAGCAATTACGTTTTTAAAAGACTATTTTTCGAAAGAAAGAGTAGAACGAGTAATCGTTGGTGAACCCAAGCAAATGGATGGAACGCCTTCGCAAAGTGCTGAAATCATTAATGCGTTCGTGGCTAAATTTCAACTAGCTTTTCCAGAAATGCCAGTGGATAGAGTAGATGAACGATTTACTTCTAAAATGGCATTTCAAACCATGATTGATAGTGGTTTAAAAAAGAAACAACGACAAAATAAAGCATTAGTTGACGAAATTGCCGCAACAATTATGCTTCAAGATTATTTACATTATAAAAAATAGTACTTTTGCACTCGGAATTTAGAATTCAAAAGTTAGAAAATAGAAATTACAGATTATGATTTTACCAATATACGGATACGGAGAACCGGTTTTACGTAAAGTAGGAGAGGACATTACACCAGAATATCCGAATCTTAAAGAAATAATTGCGAACATGTATGACACCATGTATCATGCACACGGCGTAGGTTTGGCGGCTCCACAAGTTGGTTTGCCTATTCGTTTGTTTGTTATTGATACCGAACCTTTTGCAGATAGTGATGACGTTTCTAAAGAAGAAGCAGCTTTAATGAAAGAGTTTAAGAAAACGTTCATCAATGCCAAAATCATCAAAGAAGAAGGTGATATTTGGGGATTTAACGAAGGATGTTTAAGTATACCAGATGTGCGTGAAGATGTATTTCGTCATGATACCATTACAATTGAGTACATGGACGAAGACTTCAATAAAAAGACTGAAGTTTATGATGGTTTAATCGCACGTGTTATTCAACATGAGTACGACCATATCGAAGGAATTTTATTCACTGATCACTTGTCGATGTTGAAAAAGAAGTTAATTGGGAAAAAATTGCAAAACATTATGGATGGTAAAGCAAGACCCGATTATAAAATGAAATACGTAAACAAAAAAGGACGTTAATAGTAATTAGTTATTAGTGAAAAGTAAATAGCTTTTTAATTAAACTTTTTACTTTTTACGTTTCACTTTTTACTTTAAAATAATATATTTGCCAACCTTAATAAGTAAGAAATATGAGCATTCAAAAAATATTAGCTATTTCTGGGAAACCAGGTTTATATGAATTAAAAATTCAAACACGTACAGGATTTGTTGCCGAATCTTTATTAGACGGAAAAAAGATTACTGTTGGAATGAGAGCTAACGTAAGTTTGTTATCAGAAATTGCAGTGTATACGTATTCTGAAGAAGTGCGTTTAGCAGAAGTTTTCAAAGCAATTGCTACTAAAGAAAATGATGGAATGGCAATGTCTCACAAAGAAGACGATGCAAAATTAAAAGCATATTTCAGAGAAATTTTACCAGAATTTGATGAAGATAGAGTATATACTTCTGATATCAAAAAAATCTTAAACTGGTACAATTTGTTACAACCTAAAGGTTTTGTTTCTGTAGAAGCGTTATCTAAAGAAATCAAACAAGAAGAAGAAACTCCAGCTGCTGAATAAGCCTCGGAAAAATTATACTTTAAAATCCTGCGTTTTCCACGTGGGATTTTTTATTTTTACATCTAATTTGTCATGCTGAACTTGTTTCGGCATCTCAATTTAACGATTCAACAATTTAACAATTCAACTCCAAAATGAACACACGCCAACAACAACTACAAGCTTTCAACCGACTTTTAGATATTATGGACGATTTGCGCGAAAAATGTCCATGGGATAAAAAGCAAACCCTCGAAAGTCTTCGTCATTTAACGATTGAAGAAACCTACGAATTAGGTGATGCTATTTTAGATAACGATTTGGAAGAAATCAAGAAGGAGTTGGGCGACGTGTTGTTACACATTGTGTTTTATGCAAAAATTGGAAGCGAAACCAATGCCTTTGATATTGGCGATGTAGCGAATTCGATTTGTGATAAATTAATCGATCGTCATCCGCATATTTATGGTGATGTGGTAGTGGCTGATGAAGAGGAAGTAAAGCAAAATTGGGAAAAACTAAAATTGAAAGAAGGCAAAAAATCGGTTTTAGAAGGTGTGCCAAAAAGTTTACCGGCGTTAGTCAAAGCAAGTCGCATTCAAGATAAGGTAAAAGGCGTTGGATTTGATTGGGAAGAACCGCACCAAGTTTGGGATAAAGTACAAGAAGAACTAAACGAACTTCAAGTTGAGGTAAAAGCCGGCAACCAAGATAAAATAGAAGCCGAATTTGGTGATGTTTTGTTCTCCATGATCAATTATGCCCGTTTCTTAAAAGTAAACCCAGAAGACGCTTTAGAACGCACCAATAAAAAATTCATTAAACGTTTCCAATATTTAGAAAACAAAGCCACCGAATTAGGCAAACCTTTAATGGATATGACACTAGCGGAAATGGATGTTTTTTGGGAAGAAGCGAAGAAGTTGTAGTGTTCAGTCGCAGTTTTCAGTCTCAGTGTTCAGTTTAGCTTTGTTATGTTGAACTTGTTTCTGTATTTCTTTTTTAAACGCAAAGACGCTAAGTTTTTTCGAAAAGTTCTCAAAGGTTTTATACTGAGTTTGTCATGCTGAGGTGACGAAGCATCACATAACGCATATCACGACCAGTTTGTTATGCTGAAAGCATCTCATTTATTTGATCCTTACGGGATTTTTCTAATGTGTTTTGTGTTCACGAGTGTCACGCTCGCTTCAATTGTTGTTTTATTATAATAATTCTTTAATATTTATTTGAAGTGCTTTACAAATTTTATGTAATGTAATAATAGTGGTATTGATTTCTCCTCTTTCAATTCTACCAATTTGATTTCTCGGAATATTAGCATCA
>NZ_JAIWOF010000193.1 GCF_020217025.1 Flavobacterium sp.
TAAGATAAAGTTTCTTGAGACAGGTTGAGTTCAATTCTCTTCTGTCTGATTCTCTCTCCAATTGATTTTATTACTTCTATTTCTTCAAAATTTTCCACGAATTAAAATTCAACAATACTTGAAAAAATACTAGACACATATATGTGTCTTTTTAAAATATTTTAAGATATTTACAAAATAAATATTGCAATACGGTTTTCCGTAAGGAAATGTCAGGGTTCACTATTAATCTTGCATATAATATTTTAAATCAAAAAAAGATTCAAATGAAATTATTAAAAACAATATTTGTTACGCTTTTGATAGTAAGTTGTTCAAATGATTCATATATTAGTAAGCCATTATCTATATTGGTGGTAGGTAATTCAATTACTAAAGCAGAACCAGGTGGTGAGTGGTTAGGAAATTGGGGAATGGCAGCTTCACATCCAGAATTAGATTTCTGTGGTAGATTAAAAAATCATTTTGAAAATTCAGAATTAGATAAGCTTAATATTGCTGTTTGGGAGAATAATTTAGATTATGATTTAAATCAAATTACCCCAATTATAACTAAATCTTATGATTATATTGTTTTTAAATTAGGGGAAAATGTAAGTGACAATAATAGAAATAGATTTAAAGAAGATTTTCGAAATATGATAAATCATTATAAGCAATCTAAAAGTAAAATTATAATTGTTTCAACAGTTTGGAATGAATATGAATTTGATTTAAATGGAAATCCTTTTGTAGTTGAATCTTTGAAGGATAAAGCAATGAAAGAAGTAGCGGAAGAGGAAGATTATGTTTTTGTTGATATTTCAGAAATGAGAAATGTTAGTGATTATTATGCATGGAATGAATATATTGATCAAGCAATTGCATCACATCCTAATGATAATGGTATGTTGTTTATTGCAAATAAAATTATAGAAAAAATAGAAGAATAAAAAATCCCGAGTTTAACTCGGGATTCTATCTTACATATTTTTAATTTGTTGTAGCTTTTCTTTCCACAATTTCAAGTCGTCTTTGTGGCGTTCAATGTTTTTCTGAACTTCTTTAATAAAAGGATTTTCACCTTTCGAACTACTGCTAATAAACTGAATGTTGTTTTCTAACTGGAAAATTTCGCTTTGTACTTCGTCGATTTTCTTTCTGATGAAGAATTGCTCTTGTTCTAAAGCTCTGCGGTCGTCACCTTCCGATAATTGCTCTAAACGGTTGCTAAAACGCATCATTTCGGTATCTTTTTTAGACATGCTTAGTTTTTCAAACAAGGCATCTAAAATTTTATTGAATTTTCCTTCAATGTGTCTTCTGTTAAAAGGCACTTTTCCAAAAGTTTTCCAAGTCGCAATGTGTGCTTTTATCGCATCTAAATCCGCTTTATGCTCACCAGTTAAAGTGAATGATTTTAACTCTTCTAAGAATGCTTTTTTCTTTTCAAATGCTTCTACTTCTTCACCAGTTTCGGCATTTCTTGCTTCATGCATTCTATCAAAATACGCATTACACGCATCTTTAAAATCTTTCCAAATGCTATCCGAATATTTACGAGGCACATGTCCAATTTTCTTCCAATCGTCCTGAATTTTCTTCATAATTGGAGTAGTCGCAGCGAAATCGGTACTTTCTTTTAACGATTTTGCTTTTTCAACTAATTCTAATTTCTTAGTTAAATTCTCGTGTTGCTCGTGTTTGATGTCTTTATAGAAAACGTTTTTGTTCGCATTAAAAGAACGAACTGCATTTTTAAAGTTAGCCCAAGTTTCCTCCGTTACTTCCGCTGGCACTTTTCCTGCTTTAAAGAACGCATCACGCAACGCTTCCATTTTCTGAATTTGCGCTTGCCATCCACTGTGCGAATCGATTTTCTCGGTTCCTAAAGCGATGATTTGCGAAATGATTTCGTTTTTAATCGCTAAATTTTCGGTTTCTTTTCCTCTCGCTTCTGCGTATAAAGCTTCACGTTTATCGTGCATTTGCTTCGTAATTTCGCTGAATTCGTTCCAAATCGCTTCTCTGTGTTCACGATCTACTGGACCAATTTCTTCTTTCCAAACGCGGTGTAACAATTGCAATTCGCGGAAGGCTTTCATTACGTCAGTTTCGTTCAACAATTCTTTAGCTTTAGCAATGATTAATTGTTTTTGCTCTAAATTGTTTTTCAAATCCAAATCACGCGCTTCTTTGTCTAAGTGCATGATGTCGTAAAATCGCTCCATGTGAAAATGGTAGTTGTTCCACAAGATGTTGTATTTATCTCTTGGAATTGCACCTGCATTTTTCCAACGCTCACGAATTTCGTTTACTTTTTTGAACATATCGCTAATGCTCGTATCACCTGAATCGATTAAGTTTTTCAACTCGTCGATTAAGCTTTCACGAACCGCAAAATTCTGTTCTAAATTGTTTTGTAATTGTTTGAAATGTTTCGCTTTACTCGCTTTGTATGCGTTGTAAATGCCATCAAACTTATTTTTTAAAGGGAAGTGATACTCAAAATCTAAACCGTCTTCGTTGTTTTGAGCTAAGAATTCCTCTTTTTTCTCGTCTATAAAATGGTGGTATTTGTCCGAAAAAGCTTTTCTAATGCCTTCTACATGGTCTTTAATCGCCATTACTTTTTCGTTCTCAACTAATTTTTCAAGTTCCTCGGTTAAGGCTTCCATCGACATTGCATCGTAATCCAAAACTGGGATTTCGTGCTTTTCTTTTATCGAATCATCTTCGCTTTCTTCTGCATTAGAATTGTCTATTTCCTCTAATACCGATTGACTAATAATGGTAACACCATCTAATTGTTCCATTTGGTCTTGTCCATCTGCGTTGTGCAGGTTATCATGTGTTGCTTCTGACATTGTATAAATGCTTAAGGTTACTAATATTGTGTGAAGATAGTAAAGCACTCCGAAAATTCAAAAAAAATCGACTAATTATCGCTTATTTTCTTTGAAACGAGTGTTTTGGGCTTTCTTGCCATCCATTTTCCCGCTATCCGCTATACAAGGTGTCGCTCCTATCGGGGTTAGATAGCTATTAAATGGCTTTCTTGGGATTGGTTTTTTGAAGATGTTTTGGTTTTGTGTGTTTCAGAGTAAACGCACAATTAAATGTTTTCTATGCAAAGTGAAACGCCTAAAATCAACGCGTAGTTTTCTAATATGTCTATGTGTTTAAAAGAAAATCAGCTATAATCCGCGCTTAAAAACCCGTGTCATCCGCGTGCTTACTTACTCATTCCAAATCTTCCAAGCTTTCTCCGCTTGTAAAACCAACATTTCGTAACCGTTTTTCGTCACGGCGCCTTGGGCTTTAGCCTTTTTTAAAAATGCAGTTTCTTCTGGATTGTAAATTAAGTCGTAGGCAATGTGTTTTTTAGTAAATAAACTGTAATCTAAATTCGGACAATCGTCCACATTTGGATGCGTTCCTACTGGAGTAGTGTTGATGATAATCGTGTACTCTTCGAAGATTGAAGCGTCTAATTCTTCATATTTGTATTGAAATTCATCAGCTGTTCTAGAAACAAAATCGTATTCGATTTTTAATTTTCGTAAAGCGTAAGCAATGGCTTTACTAGCGCCACCCGTTCCTAAAATCAATGCTTTTTTATGATGCTCTTTCAATAAAGGTTGTATCGATTTTTTGAATCCGTGATAATCGGTGTTGTAACCTTTTAGTTTTTTCTTTTTGGAAATGGTTATGCAGTTTACAGCGCCAATTTTCTTAGCTGTTTTTGATAATTTATCCAAATACGGAATAATCTCTTCTTTGTAGGGAATCGTTACGTTTAAACCTCGTAAACCTTTAATTTCTGTAATTATTTTTGGAAACTCTTTGATGCTTTCAATGTCGTAATTCTTGTATTCGCAATTGTCGAAATGTCCAATTTCAAACTTCTCATTGAAATATTTTTTTGAAAAAGAATAGCTTATGTTTCGACCAATTAAGCCAAATTTCAACTGTTTTTTTGTTTTCTTTTTCATTGGTATTGAGTTAAAATTACAATCTATCAAATATAATCAGACTCTTGTTTTTATTTGTTACAAGAATGTTATTTTTTTTAACAATTTTAGTTTTTACCCAATTTACTTGCCATTTTTTCCATTCCAAAAATCAATACAAATCCTAAAATGGCTAATACAACTGCCATGGCAATTTGCGGTTCACCATTGAAATTTTGAGGTAAAATACTTTTGTCGATATAAGGCACCACTTCACCATGACTATTGATTCTGGTTTCTAAAACTTGTTTCCAAGGCCAAACTTTATTCAAAGAACCAACCATGAATCCTACTAATAAGGTTAATGTGGTGTTTTTATGATGGGCAAACATCCAATGCAATATTTTAGAAAATGATTTTAAGCCGATAATTGCTCCAATAGCAAAAACACCTAGTTTTAATAAAGCTGAAACTAGAATTTCAGAATTAGCTGTGGTTAACCCTTTACTAAAAGTATTGATAGTTCCAATAACCGTTTCATACGAACCCATTAAAAGCAAAATGAAGGCTCCTGAAATTCCAGGTAAAATCATCGCGATAATGGCAATAAATCCAGATAAAAATAAATACCAATAACTATCGGGAGAACTCACTGGTCGCGCAATGGTAATGTAATAAGAAACCGTAATTCCGATTAATAAAAAGAGAATATCGACTAATTTCCAACTTGTAATTTCTTTCCAAATTAATGTAATACTTGCAATTATCAATCCAAAGAAAAATGACCAAACTAAAATGGGTTGGGTTTCTAATAAATGCGTAATCACTTTTGAAAAAGTCAAAATACTGATTCCGATTCCGGATAATAAAGCCAATAAAAAACTACCGTTTACTTGTTCCCAAGCTGCTTTTAATCCGTCTTTTTTTAATGTTTTTAATACCGAAAGATTCACATTATTAATGCTATCAATCAATTCTTGATAAATACCAGAAATAAAAGCAATAGTTCCACCAGAAACACCAGGAACTACATCGGCAGCTCCCATGGCTAAACCTTTAAGCGTAATAATTAGATAATCGGGAAATAGTTTTCTCATTGCAATAAAAATTCCAAAGCATCGCTACTTTGGAATGGATTAAGGGTTGTTAATTTTTTATTTTTTAAACTTTGATATCGTATTCTGAACTTCTGTTCTTTCCCAAACTACTGGGAATAACTCTTGAAACAAAGATAGATGTTTTGGTTCTAATTTCATTCCATTGATTAGATGAAGATTTCCTTTTGTAACATCGTCCATAAGAAAATACAATCCAGCCAAACGGTATTCGATTTCATATTCATCTGGTAAAACACTACTTGCTTCTAAAAGAATTTCGATAGCGGTATCAAACTCGCCTAAATATTGTAAAACATCCGTCCAAAGTGTGAACGTGTCTAAATTGATATCGCCGCATTCAAATGCTTTTCGATAGCCGTATTCTGCTTCTTCAAAGAAATGTAAGGCGCTATTTACAGCTGCAAAACGTTTCCAGTATAACGAATTGTCACCATCAATTCCAATCGCTTTGTTAACGTAATACAATGCTTTTTGATAGTTTTTTTGGCGAATGTAAAAATCAGTAATCGCAATCCAACCTTTGTCTAACAACGGATCTTCGTGAACTGTTTTTAAGTAATAATTTAATGCGAATTCGGTGTTTCCTAAACGTTCGTAACATTTTGCCACACGAAGTAAAACAAATGAAGAAGGATCGTCTAACTCTAATGCAACGTTATAGCAATCAATTGCTTCTTGATATTTTTTTAGCTTTTCATACGATTTTGCTTTCTCCATGTACGCTCCTAAGAAGGTTTCGTCAATTAAAGTTGCATAATCGAAAGCCCAAACTGCTTTTTCGTAGTTTTTCAACGCATAATATTGACGACCTAGCTGATGCCAAGCCACTTCACTATACGGATTTTTATCAATGAATTTGTTTAGATAAACAATGGCATCTTCGTTTTGATCTAAGAAATCAAAACAATAGACCACGTTGTAAAGTGCTGAGTAATCTTCGGTATCTTCATCTAAACACTTGATGAAATTTTCCTTCGCCATTTCCAAATTGTCCATGAATAAATATTCCATTCCAATCATAGAATAGACATCCGCATAATCATCAGTATATTTCAAAGCGATTTTTAGAAAAGAAATAGCCTTTTCATGTTCGTCTCTTTTTGAGTAAATGTTGGCTTTTTGAATGTAGATTTCTTCGTTAGTTGGTTCGATAGCGTATAACTCGTTCAGTAACTTTTCAGCAATTTCGAGTTTGTCTTCGTAAACCAACATTTCTACCTGAACTAATTTTAATCCAGTAGATTTTGGATGTTGTTCTAAACCTAATTTAAGCGCTCTTTTAGCCAAATTCAATCGGCCAGTATCCATATAATGAAGAATAATATCTTCAAATTCTTCTGAATCAAAGAAAAAAACTTTGTTGGTTTTTAACATCGATTCAAATTTAGATAAGGACAAGCTGTTTTCTTCTTCTTCGTGACTCAAATTCATAGCGCTTCGTTTTATGATTTTATCCTTATTAAAATTAAGGAATAATATTGGGGTAGTGGTTTTAGGGGCGAATTGTTTTAAACAATTTAATTAACAATTTACAATTGCAAGAGCAATGTCAAAAATCAATTTCAAAATAGAATTTGTGTTGTGAAAAACATCTAGTTCCTATTTCCAACTTCCTACTTCATTTCTTTTTCTATCTCATTTAATACCTCAATAATAATGCCACAACCTTTTGTAATTTCTTCATTACTAATGGTTAATGGCGGTGTAATTCGAACAGCGCAACCTTCGAAAAGGAGCCAAAATAAAATAACACCTCTTTTATGACAGCGTAAAATTACTTCATTGGTTATCTCAGGTGAATCCGTCATCGCTGCTAACATAAGCCCTCGACCGCGTATTTCCTTGATTAATGGATGCACTAAAAACTTCTTGAAAAGTTGTTCTTTTTCTAAAGTTTCAGCCATTAAATTGGTTTCCGTTATTTCTTGTAATGTTGCCAAACTCGCTGCCGCTATGACAGGATGTCCGCCAAAAGTGGTAATATGTCCAAGTTTTGGATCATGACTTAGTAAATCCATCATTTCGGCTGAAGCGGTGAAAGCTCCAATAGGCATTCCGCCACCCATTCCTTTTCCCATCACTACTACATCAGGAATAACATCGTAGTTTTGGAATCCGAAAAGTTTTCCGGTACGACCGAATCCAGGTTGGATTTCATCTAATATCATAATAGCGCCCACTTCATTACAACGTTGGCGTACTTTTTTTAGAAAATCGTTTTGCGGTTCAATAAAACCAGCACCACCCTGAATCGTTTCTAATAAAATACCTGCTGTTCTAGTGGTGATTTTTTCTAAATCGGCTTCATTATTGAACGTAATAAAATCCACATCAGGAATTAAAGGACGGAAAATTTGTTTGCGTTCTTCGAATCCCATTACGCTCATGCTTCCCATAGTGTTGCCATGATACGCATTGTGACATGAAATTAACTGACTTCTGCCTGTAACTCTTCGAGCTAATTTTAATGCACCTTCAATAGCTTCCGTTCCTGAGTTTACCAAATACGTTTTCGTAAGTGGATAAGGAAGATTTTCGGCTAATAATTTACATAATTCTGTTGCTGGATGTTGGGCATATTCGCCATACACCATCACATGAGAATAGGTGTCTAATTGTTTTTTGATGGCATCATTTACTCGTTGTGGTTGATGTCCTAATGTGTTTGCTGAAACTCCGGCAACCATGTCTAAATAGGCATTGCCATCAGTATCGTAAATATAAGAACCCTTAGCGTGGGAAATTTCCATAGCTAATGGGTGAGGTGAGGTTTGTGCTTGGTATTTAAAAAAATCTTCAATCATTTTGTTGTAGAATCGTTAATGTGTTAAATTGTTTAACTGAAAATGAGTTAATTTCTTTAACCATTTAATTGATTATTTTTTTGGGGTTGTTTTTTTCTTTACTTCGGTTTTTTTCTCAGTTTTCTTTTCTTCGGCTTTTTTATTGTCGTCGTATTCCAATGTTTCTTTTTGGATTTCCATTGGTTTTTCAGCAGCAATAGCTTTCTTTTTAGCTTCGATTTGAATTTTATCGTCTAAAGCAATTTCTTCTGCAGGGAAAATATCGTCTTTACTTAAAATCCGTTCATCACCGCGCCATAAGAAACCTCTCAGTTTTCGAGCGTTTTCAGGGAAATCGGCTTCAGGATAAATGTGACTATCGGTTTTAGTGAAGAAAGTTATCGCATCGATTTTATTTTCCTCTAATTCCAAGTTAATCTTACTACAAACCGTTTTGTTAATTCCGATGAACTCATTGGCATCGTTGTACATGTAATAAATGACTTCGGCATTCTTGACAACATCGACTTCTTTTAGTTTGCTATCCACAAATTTTCCATACAAATTTTGCCCTTTTATTTGGTTGTAACCATTTTTACTAAGACTGTCTTTTTGGATAATAAAGGCGTTATTGAGCACTTTTAATGAATCTAATTTCTGTGTTTTGTTGTTTCCGATAAGATGCATGATGTCGCCTGTCATTTGGTTTTCGTTGTTCCAAAGAATAGGTTTTCCAATCATTTTCGTCAATTGTGTTTTATTGTTGGAATGAAGCGAATCGCATTTTCCACTCATATCACTTTTATAAAAACGCACATTGTTGAAAGCACGAATCACACGGTCTTCTTGCGGACCGGATACAATAATTTTTTTTCCGTGCATGAACAAAGTATCTTTTTCTACCAATGTTTTTACTAAAGCTCTTTTGGTCAAAATCATAGAGTCTTTTTTGGTCGCTGCATTGCGGTACAATTCTGCGTAATGACCTGTAGCGATTACCTTGTTGATGGTGTCGGTAATTTTTACATTGTTGATACCTCTTGAATAATTTTTCTTTCGGTCGTAATACAAATCATCGCCTTCAATAATTTTATTATCGAGCGTAATTTTGGAGTTTTTAGAAAGTTTTCCTATATCGTTTGTAGTATCGTAAAATCCGTTTTCGGTGTAAATTACGTTTTCTTTACTAGTTATGGTAGAAGGTCCAAAAACATAAGCATGACCTGAATTTTCGTAATAATCTAAGTTATTGGTTTTGATGGTACTTTCAGGATTCGTAACTGTTACTGCTGTAGTAAATTTATATTTTTTTTGGTCTACATAATAGCGCCCCGATTTACTTCTTAAGGTATTTTCTTTATTACGAATGGTTCCATAAGTGTTGTAAAATGCTTGTTGGTTTTTCTTATCGAAATAAACCGTATCTGTTGTGAGTGTAGATTCTGGCGAACGCAAAACAACATCACCAGTGGCAAAAGCAAATTCTTTATCACCGTTGTATTCTGCATAACGGCTGTTCATGGTAATGGTATCCCCTTGATTCATTTGAACGTTTCCGAATGCTTTTACATAATTTTCATCTTTAAAATGATAGGCTTTGTTGCATACCATTCTTACTCCGTTGTGGATAATACGAACATTTCCAGTGAATACGATAGCACCCGGAATTTCGGTCTGATTCATATCTACGAAATCAGAGTTTTCAATGATGATTTTTTTCTTTTCTTGTGCTGTCGAAAAGGTTATCGTTAGCAATAAAAAGGCTATGTATAAAAATGTGTTTTTCAAGTCGGATTTATTTTGAGCCAAATTTAAGTAAAAACTCGAAAAGCCATTGATAATTAAGAATATTTTATCATTTAAGAGCATAAAAAAACGCTTTCAATTGAAAGCGTTTTTAGTAATTATTTCATTATCGTTTGTTTTCTGTCTGGTCCAACTGAGATTACTTTGATTGGTACTTCAACTTCTTTTTCAATGAATTCGATGTATGTTTTTAATTCTTGTGGTAATTCATCATACGATGTCATTCCAGTTAAATCTGCTTTCCAACCTTTCATTTCGGTGAAAATTGGAGTAACATTTTCAGGTTCGATATTGTATGGTAAATGTTGAATTTTTTGTCCTTTATAGTTATAACCTGTACAAACCTGTAATGTATCAAAAC
>NZ_JAIWOF010000194.1 GCF_020217025.1 Flavobacterium sp.
CTGAAAGAACGTCGCCTTTCATCATGTATAATTGTGTTACACCATTTACTTGAACAGCATATTTTAAAGCCACTAAATCTAACCAACCACAACGACGAGCGCGTCCTGTAACCGAACCAAATTCGTTACCAACTTTTGCCATTGTTTGTCCAGCTTCGTTGAAATCTTCTGTAGGGAAAGGTCCACTACCTACACGAGTTGTATATGCTTTGAAAATTCCGAAAACGTCTTTTACTTTGTTAGGTGCAATTCCTAAACCTGTGCAAGCTCCAGCTGCTGTTGTGTTAGAAGAAGTTACATAAGGATACGTTCCAAAATCAACATCTAATAAAGAACCTTGAGCTCCTTCAGCTAAGATTGATTTTCCTTCTTTTAAAGCTTTGTTTAAATATTCTTCGCTATCAATGAAAGTTAATTTTTTCAAGTCTTCTACAGCTGCAAAAAACTCGTCTTCCATTTCTTTTAGATTGTATTGTAATTCTACATCATAGAAAGCAATCATTGCTTCGTGTTTGTCAGCTAAAGCTCTATATCTTGCTTCGAAATCTTCTAATTCGATATCACCAACTCTAAGTCCATTTCTACCTGTTTTGTCCATGTAAGTTGGGCCAATACCTTTTAGAGTAGAACCAATTTTTGCTTTTCCTTTTGATGCTTCAGAAGCGGCATCCAACAAACGGTGTGTTGGTAAAATTAAGTGTGCTTTTCTAGAAATGAATAATTTAGCCGTTACATCCATGTTGAATTTAGCTAAACCTTCAATTTCTTTTTGGAAAACTACTGGGTCGATTACCACTCCATTTCCAATGATATTAATTGCGTTTTTGTGGAAAATTCCAGAAGGAATCGTTCTTAAAACGTGTTTGATCCCGTCAAATTCTAAAGTGTGTCCCGCATTTGGTCCACCTTGAAATCTTGCAATAATATCATATTTTGAGGTAAGAACGTCAACGATTTTTCCTTTTCCTTCGTCGCCCCATTGTAATCCAAGTAGTAAATCTACAGTCATTGTGTTGTTGTTTATTATTTGTAGTTAGTTGTTATTGTTGTTTTTTTGTTCCGTAGAAGTAAAGTGAGTGAGTTGAAATATCAATTCCAAACATTTCTTCCATGGTTTGTTTTATTTGTTGAATTCTTGGGTCACAAAATTCAATAACTTCACCAGAATCAGTTAAAATAATGTGATCGTGTTGTTTATCGAAATACGATTTTTCGTAATGTGCTTGGTTTTGTCCAAACTGATGACGGCGCACCAAACCACATTCTAATAAAAGTTCGATTGTATTGTAAAGAGTAGCTCTACTTACGCGGTAGTTTTTATTTTTCATTTTGATATACAAAGATTCGATATCAAAATGTTCGGCAGTATTGTAAATTTCCTGAAGAATAGCGTAGCGTTCTGGTGTTTTTCGGTGTGCTTTTTCTTCTAAAAATTTAGTAAAAACGTTCTTTACAATTTCTTGATTTTTGTTTTCCATCGTATTGATAAATCAAATATCGGCAAAGATAGTGTTATTTTTTGATATCGTTTTTAATAATTATCAAACGTTTATTGTTGAAAAAAAAGATTCCAAATTTCGGATGTTAAATGTTCAAACATTAAATCTATTCTATATGCTCCGTTTCTAATTAGAGTTTCACCGTTAGGTTTTATTAATCCAAAAGATCCGCAAATAGTAGGATGAAGAAATAAATTGTTTCTAAAAAAATGATTTTGGTCTGAAAAAAAATAATCGTTTTTAGATGTAGGTTTGTTTTTTAAAATAATTTTGTTTTCGAAAAAAGACAAGTATATTAGGTTTGATTTTTGTTCTAATTTTAATTTTATAGGCCCATCGTAGTATTTAATTGAATTTATTTTTTCATTATCTATTGTATTAGAAAACAAGCCATCACAAGAATCATCTAAATAATCAAACTTAATCATAAAAATAGCCGAATTAGAATATTTTTGATTTGTAATTTTTTCAATTTCAGCTTTAACGAATTTGTAGTCAACTTTATAAGTTGAATATTTTGGGGCATTAAATTGATACACGATTCCACTATCAATAGTTTTTCTGTAAGCCATTGCGTTATCTGGATATTGTTCAGATATAATGTCAATATCTTTCTCTTTAATTTCTTTTCCTTCTGGGTCTAACCAATACTTTACTTTAGGGGTTTGTGCTGAAAGGCTAGTGGTTAAAAATAGGATGAGTAATAAGACTTTCTTCATTTTTAATTATTATAAACCCTTGTCACTTTATCAATTCCATCTACTTTTTTGATGTTTTCGATTAGCTTTTTTAGGATTGTATTGTTTTGAACTACCACAGCCACTTGTCCGTTGAAAATTCCAGCTTCACTACTTAAGGAAATACTTTGAATATTTACGTTCATTTGACTTGAAATTACTTTGGTTAAATCGTTTGTAAGTCCTAAAATATCCATTCCAGTAATTTTTAAAATCGCTTTGAATTCTTCTTGTGAAGAGTCAATCCATTTTGCTGGAATAATACGATATGCATAATTGGATTGCATACTGATCGCATTCGGACAGTCTTTTCGATGAACTTTTATTCCTTCGTTGATAGTAACAAATCCAAATACTTCATCTCCTGGTATTGGATTACAACAAGTAGAAAGTTTATAATCTAATTTATCTTGTTCGGAACCGAAAACTAGTAAGTCATATTTTTTACTAATTTCATTTTTATTAATTTGTTCGGGTTGACTTGAAGGCGAACGCTTGATAGTTTTCTTAAAGAAATTAACCAAGGTGTTGCTTTTTTGAGCTGCGTATTCTTTTAATTGTTGGTTTTCAATAGCTCCAATTCCTGCTCTGTAATATAAATCTAAACTAGTCTGTAACTTAAAGAAGTTAACTAATTCGTTAGTTGTATTCTCGTTTAAGGTAATTTTTAAGTGGCGTAATTTTCTTGTAAGGATTTCTTTTCCGTCTTCGGCAATCTTTTTGGTGTTTTCGTTTAAAACGTTTTTAATTTTATTTTTTGCTCTAGAAGTAGTAACAAAATCCAACCATTGTGAAGTTGGTTTTTGATTTGCCGAAGTAATAATTTCTACCTGATCACCACTATTTAAAACATGGTTTAATGGAACTAATTTTCCGTTCACTCTTGTTCCTCTAGTTTTTACCCCAATTTCAGAGTGAATACTGAAAGCAAAATCTAACGAAGTAGCTCCTTTTGGTAACGATTTGATTTCGCCTTTTGGAGTGAAGACATAGATTTCTTTGGCATATAAATTCAGTTTAAAATCTTCAACAAAATCAACGGCATTCGTAGAAGAATTTTCTAAAGCTTCTTTCAATTGGTTTAACCAAATTTCCAAACCGTGTTCCTCTGTAGCTCCATTCTTGTATTTGTAGTGAGCAGCGTATCCTTTTTCCGCAATTTCGTCCATGCGTTCGCTTCGCACCTGAATTTCTACCCAACGACCTTTTGGCCCCATTACGGTAATATGAAGTGCTTCGTAGCCAGATGATTTTGGTGAAGAAATCCAATCACGTAAGCGACTTGGAGAAGGACGATAATGATCGGTTACTACTGAATATATCTTCCAAGCAATGAACTTTTCGTCATGTTGGTTAGCTTTATAAATAATTCGTAAGGCAAATTTGTCGTAAACTTCATCAAAAGTAACGCCCTGTGCCTTCATTTTTCTACGAATCGAATAAATTGATTTTGGTCGTCCTTTGATGACAAATTCAATTCCTTCGTCTTGTAATGATTTGCTTAAAACATCCGAAATAGTTTTGATATATTCGTCTTGTTCTTCTTTAGTTTCTTTGATTTTACTTACAATATCGTTGTAAACTTCGGGTTCGGTATATTTCAAACCTAAGTCTTCTAATTTGGTTTTGATATTGTATAATCCCAAACGATGGGCGAGAGGTGCATAAATATAAAGTGTTTCAGAAGCAATTTTGGCTTGTTTGTAATCCACCATACTTCCCATAGTTTGCATATTATGCAATCGGTCAGCAATTTTGATTAGAATTACCCTAACGTCATCGTTTAACGTTAATAACATTTTACGAAAATTTTCTGCTTGAATAGAAATTTCTTGATCGGTTTTAACTTTGGCTATTTTAGTTAATCCTTCAACCAATTGCGCGATTTTAGGATTGAACATTTTTTCAATATCCTGAACAGTAATGTCAGTATCTTCAACGACATCGTGCATTAAAGCTGCAGCAATTGAAGTTGCTCCCAAACCAATATCGCGCGCCACAATTTTAGCTACCGCAATAGGATGAAAAATATAAGCTTCTCCCGATTTTCTGCGTTGGTCTTTATGAGCATCAACAGCTACATCAAATGCTTTACGGATGATTTTTTTGTCTTCATCAGTAAGGGTTTGATAACTGATGCGAAGTAATTCTTTATATTCTTGCGCAATGGCTTTGTTTTCGGCTTCTAATTCTAACTCTGTCATACATTTTCTTTAACCAACTAAAAGTAAGCTAATTTTTCTAATTGTGCAAGAGAGAAAATAGAGAAAAGAATAAAGAACAAAGATTTGAAGTTGAATTTTGAAATTGCTATTGAAATTGTCTTTGTCTTTTCGCTTCAAATAGTAAAATAGCGGCTGCAACCGAAACATTCATCGAATCGATTTCGCCTTGCATAGGAATGATGATATTTTTTGTGCTTTCTGTTCGCCATTTTTCAGATAAACCAGTGGCTTCTGTGCCAACAACTAACGCAGTGGGAGTAGTGTAGTTTTGGGTATGATATTCGGTTGAATCTTGTAAAGTTGCGGAATAAATATTGATATTATTGGATTTCAAATAAGCAATAACATCTTCCGTAGTTCCAACAGCAATTTGTCGGGTAAACAAACAACCAACGCTAGAACGAACGATATTTGGATTGTATAAATCACTTTTTGGATTCGCGATGATTACAGCATCAATATTAGCGGCATCTGCCGTTCTTAAAATAGCACCAACGTTTCCAGGTTTTTCCAAAGATTCACCAACTAAAATCAATGGGTTTTTAGATAGTTTTAAATCGGATAAAGCTAAGGATTTGGTTTTTGCTATTGCTAAAATGCCTTCAGTAGTATCGCGATATGCTAATTTTTGATAGACTTCTTTCGAGATTTCGATAAATTCTACTGAGCTCGATTTTACTAGATTTTTTATTTCGCTTTCCGAAATGATTTCAGGTAAAAACAGAATGGTTTCTAATTCATAACCACCTTTTAGCGCCAATTCAATTTCGCGTTTTCCTTCAATTAAAAAAGTGCCTGTTTGCTTACGAACTTTTGCCTTCTCTTGCAATTGAACTAAAGATTTAATAAACGGATTTTGAACTGAGGTGATTTGTTTCATGAATTTGAAATTATGAGGCAAAAGTACAAAAAAGCCTCTCATTTACTGAAAGGCTTTTGGTCTTATTTTTTTTGTTGTTCGAATTTTCCTTTGTAGCGTTCGTACAATTCAGTGTGGTGACTTTCTAAACTGATTTGTCTTCCATCAATAAAAGCGAAAGAAATAACATTGGTTTTCATATCTAAAGCGTCGCCTTCAGAAATAAATAAAGTAGCGCTCTTACCTGATTCTAACGTTCCATATTGCTTGTCAATTCCTAAAATTTTAGCGGAATTTACTGTGATTAATTGTAATGCTTGTTCTTTTGTTAATCCCCAAGCGGCACAAGTTCCAGCATAAAATGGAAGATTTCTAGTTTGCATACGTTCCATGTCACCCGCATTTTGTAATGCAACTAAAACGCCTGCATCTACTAATAATTTAGCATTTTTGTATGGTAAATTTACATCTTCATCTTCTAATAAAGGTAAATCGTGAACGCGTTTTAATAAAACAGAAACGTTATTCTCTTTTAATAAATTTGCCACTTTGAATGCGTAATAACCACCAACAATTACCATGTTTTTGATGTTGTTTTTCTTTTTGAATAAAACGGCATCAATGATTTCTTTTTCACCATTTGCGTTTACATACAATGTTTTCTCACCTGTTTGTAAACCTTTCATAGCTTCGTATGGAATATCTTTTTTCGCATTTTTACTTCCCAAATAAGCAAAAGCATTGTCAAAATATTCTTGAATCGCCTTTACTTGTGGGTCGTAATTTTTGTTCATTTCTATTCCTCCTGGTTCTGCCCACCAACCCGCTCTTGAATAGCTTCTTGGCCAGTTTAAGTGAATTCCGTCATCTGTTTTAATCGAAGCGTCTTCCCAGTTCCAAGCATCTAATTGAACGATTGATGAAGTTCCTGCAATTCTTCCTCCTCTTGGTGTAATTTGTGCCAATAAAACGCCATTTGGACGCGTAGTTTCTACTAATTTAGATTCTGCATTATATGCAATAATGCTTCTCACGTGTGGATTGAATTCTCCAATTTCACTTTCATCATCTGAAGCTCTTACCGCATCAATTTCAACTAATCCTAATGTTGAATTTGGAGCAATGAATCCTGGATAAACATGTTTTCCAGAAGCATCAATCACAATATCGTGTTTGGCTGGTTTCATTACTGTTGCATCACCAATATTGGCAATTTTTCCATCAATAATTGAAATTAAACTATTTTCAATTACTTGTCCGTTTCCTAAATGCGCTTTAGCACCTAAGATTAAAATCGATTTGCTTTGTTTTGGGGCTGGCGTTTGTTGGGCAAACCCAAACAAAGAAATAAATAAAAGAACTATATATTTTTTCATGACTAGTTGTATTTGTAGTGAGACTCTTTGCAATATTCTCCTAAAGTGTCACAGTGGTAGTGACCGTTTTCTTTTTTCTTAGGCAATTGCGTTTTCATTCCTTTGTTTTTAGCGTCCAACATGAAATTGATTAGCTCAGCACGTTCTTTTTGAATCAATGCTAAAGTCTCTTTTTCTTTTTCTAAATCGTAGAAAATGATTCCGTCTACTAACGTTTTTTCTGCTCTTGTATAGATTGATAATGGACTATCTGACCAAAGCACCACATCGGCATCTTTACCCACTTTTATACTTCCAACTTTATTGTCAACTTGAAGAATTTTTGCTGGATTTAAGGTTACGAAATTCCAAGCTTCTTCTTCCGTTACGTTTCCGTATTTAACCGTTTTAGCTGCTTCTTGATTCAAACGTCTTGACATTTCAGCATCATCCGAATTGATAGAAACTTTTACACCTTCGTTCATCATAATAGATGCATTGTATGGAATCGCATCGTTAACTTCGTATTTGTAAGCCCACCAATCCGCAAATGTTGAACCAGCAACACCATGAGCCGACATTTTATCAGCTAATTTATAACCTTCTAAAATATGCGTAAATGTTTGAATTTTGAACCCGTAACGTTCAGCTAATTTCATCAACATGTTGATTTCTGATTGCACGTAAGAGTGACACGTGATGAAACGTTTTTTAGCTAAAATTTCGCCTAAAACTTCCATCTCGATATCAAATCTTGGCATTTTTTTATTTTTACCTGATTTGTAAGTATCCCATTCATTTTTGTATTCAATAGCTCTTGTGAAATAATCTTCATATACTTGTTCCACACCCATACGCGATTGCGGGAAACGGTTTCTCGAGAAATCTCCCCAATTCGATTGTTTTACATTTTCACCTAAAGCAAATTTGATGTATTTTGGAGCATCTTTTACTAACATTTCATCAGGAGCATAACCCCATTTTAATTTGATGAAAGCCGCACGACCACCAATTGGATTTGCAGAACCATGTAATAAGTTAGCCGAAGTAACGCCACCAGCTAAATTTCTGTAAATATTAATATCGTCTGAATTTACTACATCTTCAATGGTAACTTCTGCTGATGAATTTTGTCCGCCTTCGTTTACACCGTTTGAAATGGCAATGTGCGAATGTTCATCAATAATTCCAGCGGTTAAATGTTTTCTAGTTCCGTCAACTACTTTTGCTCCAGTTGATGGTAAGTTTTTACCAATTTTTACAATTTTACCGTTCTGAATTAAAACATCGGTTTCTTTTAGAATTCCTTCTTTTTCACCAGTCCAAACCGTTGTGTTTTTGAATAGAATAGTTTCTTGTTTTGGTTTTTCAGTCGTTCCAAACGAAATATTTGGATACGTTACAGCATACATTGAAGGAACTTTTGGTTCGTCTTTTTTGTCGTCTTTCTTTTTATCTTCTTTAGCTTCAGTTGCTCTTTTTGTAGCTGTCCAAGAAGTTTCGTTTCCGTTTTCTAAAACAGCTTTTCCTTGCATCATATCTTTAACGAAAGTTCCAGAAAGTCTAACGAAATTCGCTTTTGTGGTGTCTTGGTTTTTGATTACCAAATTCACCCAAGGATCATTGAATTGAATTTTTGTTCCAAAGTTAATGCTGTCTTTAACCGCTTTTGCTTCGAATTTTGAAGTTTCTCCTTCAATTTTTAGTTCGAATTTATGATTGTCAAACACTAAATCATAAGTCCCTCTGATATCAGTTGGATTAATTTTATCAATGATGTTTCGATTTCCTTGCACCCAGTTTTCTAAGATGTTGCTTTTGTCTTCAAAAATATCACCTGAAACGATGATGAAGTTCGCTAATTTTCCTTTTGAAATAGAACCAATTTTATCAAATTGATTAACCAATTTAGCAGGATTTTCTGTTAAGGCTAATAACGCTTTGTCTTTTGGTAAACCATATAAAACGGCTTTTCTTAAGTTTGATAAGAATGATTTTGTTTCTTTTAAATCAGCTGTAGAAAGTACAAAAGGGACATTATTCTCAGCTAAAATTTTCAAGTTGAATGGTGCTTGATTCCAAAATTTCATATCGCTCAAGCTTACTTGTTGCGCTAAATAGGGGTCAGAAACATCATAAGCATCTGGAAAATTCAATGGAATAATAAAAGTAGCTCCTGACTTTTTGATTTCGTTAATACGCTCAAATTCGTTTCCGCCACCTTTAATTAAGTATTTTACTCCGAATTCATCTCCTAATTTATCTGCTCTTAATACATTTAATTTATCTCCAGCATTAAAGATTTGCAATAAAGATTTGTTCGCATTGAAAGCTTCTAAAGATAAATCTTTATTAGTTGCATTTCCTTGCGCATACCATTTTGCATCATGAAATACTTGGCGAATTAAAGCCATACTTCCCATCATAGAAGAAGGATAACTTTGCTTTGTAAATTTACTTCTGCTGAATGTAAAATGTTGCGATACTTTATCTTTTATCATTCTATCGGCGTTTGTGCCGAAGTCGTTTAAGGTCCAAAGTAAACCGGTTCCAGCAATTACACCATCATTATGATGACTTAAAACGGTTCCAAAACCAGCTTCTCTTAAATTTCCTGCTGCTTTTGAATCGTAGCTTAAGTTTTCATACGCATTGTATTCTGGTTTGATGTGGTCGTTCCAATAATACCCTTCACGATTGGTATCGTATTGAGGAGTGAAATTTCCATTTGGTCTTGGAGTAGGCTTGTTGATTCCGAATTCACTGTACAATTCGATGAATGAAGGATAAATTGTTTTTCCTAAGGCATCAATTATGTTGGTTCCTTTTGGAATTACAACATTGGTTCCTACTTCTACAATTTTGTTGTCTTTGATTAACAGCGTTGCTTTTTCAATTTTTTGCGTTGCTGATACATAAATAGTGGCGTTTGTAATTGCGGTAAAGTTTTTAAAACTTTGTTTTACGCCATCATTTTTTGGAAAGTATTCTTGTGCTTGACTAGTAAATGCAAGCAAGAATACTAACAATAACGATAAGTATCTCATGTTTTTTGGTTTAGTAAAAGTTAAAGATAAAAATTAACTGACGATAATAATTCTAACAATATAAATTTAACAGTTGTTGTATGCTATAGAATTCCTCTGGCTTTGATTTCAAGATATTTATTTATAGTATCTAATGTTAAGTTTTCGGGTTGGGTTAAAACCGAATAAATTCCGTATTTTCTTAATTCGTTTACTATTAATCGTTTTTCGAAAGCAAATTTTTCAGCAATTACCTTGTCGTAAATTTCTTGAACATTATCTGCTTTTTTGTGTATCAG
>NZ_JAIWOF010000195.1 GCF_020217025.1 Flavobacterium sp.
TTCGTTTAACTCTGTATTGTTAAAAAAGACAACAACCAACAAATGGTTTTTTGCAATTCCTTTAAGGTAGGGTAGTTGTCGGTGTAAGCCATCTAAAGTTTCAAAATTAGTATACAAAATAATTAAACTTCTTTGGTTGATATGTTTTTTTACATCCACATACAAACGGCTAAAATCGCTTTCAAAAAAATCGGTTTTTATGTTGTATAAATTTTCCATGATTTGTTGCATTTGACTTTGTCTTTTTTCTGCAACAACACGATTTTCAACTTTTTTTGAGAAAGCAAAAATGCCGGCTTTATCTTGTTTTTTTATAATTACATTTGATAAAACTAAAGTGGCGTTAATAGCATAATCTAAAAGGCTTAAATCATTGAAAGGCATTTTCATTACTCTTCCTTTATCAATTACCATGTAGACATTCTGTGATTTTTCGTCTTGATATTGATTCACCATTAATTGATTTTTTTTCGCAGTAGCTTTCCAATTAATAGTTCTTAAATCATCGCCTTGTACATATTCTTTAATCTGTTCAAATTCCATAGTATGACCAATTCTCCTAATTTTCTTTAATCCATATTGGAATAAATTATTAGAGAATGCCATTAAATCGTATTTTCTTAATTGCATATACGATGGATAAGTAGGAACCATTTGATTGTTGTCGTAAGTAAATCTTCTACTAACTAATCGAAGGGGAGATGTAACGTAAATATTAAGATTCCCAAAAAAATATTCACCACGTTCCGTTGGTCTTAAAAAGTAGCGATAGTCATCTTTAGTTTGTGCTTTTATTTTTCTTTTAACTTCAAAATTTCGCTGTTGAAATTGGAACGGAATTTCGTCTATAATTTTTAAACGAACAGGAAATGTAAACTGATTGTTTAATGCAATATAAATTTCATTTTCATCACCATTTGACAGTTTTTCAGACATATTTCTGATACCAATTACTTTTTTATTTGTGCCAAATAGCAATAAGATATCAATTAATACAAATAGTATTAAAACATAT
Organism: Flavobacterium sp.; assembly: GCF_020217025.1. Taxonomy (GTDB): domain Bacteria; phylum Bacteroidota; class Bacteroidia; order Flavobacteriales; family Flavobacteriaceae; genus Flavobacterium. Next base: position 1,016 of record NZ_JAIWOF010000195.1, read on the forward strand.
AAAACATACCAAACAGCATGATATAATGAGGGAAAAAAATACGCTACTGTGAATAGCAAAATGATTCCGATCAGGCAATAAAAAAGGAAATTATTGAGATAAAGCTGTTTGAAAATGCGTTTCATTTATTTTTTTAAAATTTTGTTATTCATGCTAAAACGAGTTCAGCATGACAAACGTTCTTTAATTTTTCAGAAAATTATCTTGGAATTTCTACCGAATCTACAATTTGTTTGATGATTTCTGTACTGGTGATTCCCTCCATTTCGCGTTCTGGAGTTACTACAACTCTATGTTGTAAAACCGGAATTGCTGCGTCTTTAATATCATCTGGCGTAACAAAATCTCTTCCGCGCAAAGCAGCAAAACCTTTAGCAGCATTTAAAATTGCAATCGAAGCTCTTGGAGAAGCTCCTAAATATAAAAATGCATTTTCGCGCGTGTTTAAAACAATTTTTGCGATGTATTCAATTAGGTTTTGCTCAACTAAAATTTGTTTTACCAATTCTTGAAATTCAATGATGTGACTTTGTGAAATAATGGTTGCAATTGCGCTCATTTTATCACGGCTTTGTAATTCATTTTCTTTTTGAATAATATGAATTTCTTCAGCTAAATTCGGATATTCTATATTGATTTTAAACAAGAAACGGTCTAATTGCGCTTCTGGTAAACGATACGTTCCTTCTTGTTCAATTGGATTTTGTGTTGCAATAACTAAAAATGGTCGGTCTAAAACATAAGTAGTTCCATCAGCGGTAATTTGTCGTTCTTCCATAACTTCAAAAAGTGCTGCTTGTGTTTTAGCTGGAGCACGATTAATTTCGTCAATAAGCACAAAATTTGAAAAAATGGGTCCTTTTTTAAATTCAAATGTAGACTTAGATAAATCAAATACAGATGTTCCAATAATATCAGAAGGCATTAAATCAGGAGTAAACTGAATTCGGCTAAAGGCTAACGACAATGTTTTTGCTAAAAGTTTAGCACTAATGGTTTTTGCAACTCCTGGAACTCCTTCAAGCAAAACATGTCCATTTGATAAGACCGCTACTAAAAGTTGGTCAATCATTTTGTTTTGACCTACTATTACTTTAGCAATTTCAGCTTTTACTTTTTGAACATTATCTTGTAACGGTTGTAAGTTTAAACGAGACTCAAAGTTTAGATTTTCGTTTTCTTGATTATTGATTTCAAAATTATTTTCCATTATAAATTCAGTTTTTCTAAAAGTTCGTTAAACGTTATTAATTCTTTTTCTGTTGTATTGGATTGATTTCTGAGTTTTTTTATAAAGAATACTACAGCTTCAATATCTTTTTTACTTTTTCCTGTTTTTTGATTCAGTCTGTTTACAAAAGTATCATCTAAATTGTAAGTGTCTATATAATACTCATTTCTAATTTTTTCCAGAAAGAATATAATCTTCTTTTCTGCTATATTTTGATGATTTCTTTCTTGATAATATAGATTTCCAATTGTTTTGGTAAAATCTACAGTTGTGTTTTTTAGTTTTTCTTTAATTGGTATAATTCGTTGTCTTCTTTTTGCATTGAAAACAATAAAAATCATTAAGGTTATCCAAGCTAAAAACCAAGCCCATTTTAAAGCGGGTTGACTTAATAAATATCGCATTGGCGAACTTGACAATTCTTCGTTATCATATTGTTTTACTTTCCAATAAATTGGAAGTTGCGATGGAATGTAGCCTAAAACATCTTCTGTGTATTTTATGTTTTTGTTTAAGAGGTAATAATTGGTGAAGGCTACAGGTTGTAAATGCAAATAGAAATTTCCGTTTTTGTATGGAACTCTAATGAAATTGGCAAATTTTTCTCCTTTAGAATTGATTTGTGTTCCTAAAACTTCTGTTTTGCTACTGTCAATTTTAGAGAAATAGGCATTGTTGATTCCTTTGTTAAAATAGAAGTTATCAAGTTTTGCATTTCTTTCTAATTTGAATTTTAGCGAATCGGAGAAGTCGTTATTGTATGCAATTTCAAAACCAAGCGAATCTGCAAATTTTTCTGAAAAATTAGTATTACTATAAAAAACAGTATTTCCATGACTAGTGAAATAGAAAAGTTCGTTTTCAGAATATTCATCAATATTAGTTTGATGTTCAATTAGTAAGATTGTTCCTTTTATGTTGTATGTTGATTTTTCAACATTATAATTTTTATCAAAATACTCATAAGGAGACTCGTTGAATTTCTTTACTTTTTGAGGACTAAAAAACGATTTGTGTTCTTCGTTAAACACATAAAGACCAAAAGGACTTTTCATGTTTAGCGAATAACTTTCACTCCAATCAATTGGTTTTTCTTTTGTTGCGTCAGCCCAAATAATGCCAATTAAAATTAGCACTAAAAGAAATATGTATATTTTTAAACTCTTTGGCATATTATTTTTTAGTGATTAATTTTAAAAAGGCTATTTCTGTTTTTTCAAAGTCAGTTTCATTCAAATTAAATTCGCCATACCAGCTATATTCATAAACATAAGATAAAAATTGAAATTCATTTTTTAATTCAAGATTTGAAATTTCATTTAGGTAATCTCCATTTGTTTTTTCAATATCCCATTCAATTATATTGCGATCTGAAAGTGTTTTTAGAAGCCATAAATAATAATATCGGGTTGCCAAACGATAGTTTTTTTCATTTTTAATTTTTGTAATTAATGTATTGAAATCTAATGAATGGATGTTTTCTTCAGTGGTTTCTGAAACAGTAATTTTATTTGATGATTTGCTAAATATCCAGCCTCCTTCTTTATTAATAATGGTTTTAACTATTAGATAAACAACGAATAGGATAATTAAAATAGCAATAACCTTCATAGTAATTTCTAAGCCACTTAGGCTGTTTGGACCATTGCCAAAATCGAATAAGTTACTTAAAAAACGACCTACTGCATTCCAAAATCTATCCCATGCATTTGTGTCAACTTTTACGGGTTTTTCAATATAATTAAAATCTGAATCAGAATATTTTGCTTTTAAATTTTCGAATTTTCTTGATTCATGAACAGCAGAATCTATTTGGACTTGTGAAAAACAAACATCCAATTGTAAGAAAAGTATAAAGTAAAAAAATATGAATTTAAGCTTCATCTGTTCCTATTAAATCGATGTTATTATTGATACTAACGTTTTCCATTTCTTCTTTGCAACTGTAAAAAATAACACCTTGGTTTATTAAAACAATATTTTGTAGGGTGTAATTAAATATGATTGAAATTATTACAATAACAAGAAGTAAAATCATAACAAAAGAAATTGCATTATCAGGATTTTGTTGCAATGATTCTGGATTTGAAAAAACAGTTATGATTCCAATGAAATAAGGTATTAATGTGAAAATTCCAAGTGTTATTTGAACAATCATTTGTACAATAAATGTAGAACCAATGATAGGCCAATATTTGCTTTTTAGCATTAAAACTGCTTTTTTAATTGCTTCAAAATAACCAATTTCTTCTGTTACATAATGAAAATAAGTTAAGGCAATAAAACTTGTTAATGTTGGTAGCAATAAAAAAATCAGTGGAATTCCTATTAAAATAAAAATTGATAAAAAGGTTAGAGCTACAACTATCACTATCAAAGGTAATAAAATGATTAATGATAAAAAATAAAATCCTATGATTCTGCCTAATTTACTTTTGAAGTATTTAAATAAATTTTCAAAATTTCTTTCCTTTTTTTCTTCAATTAGTTTTAAATAACCAACAGGAAATGAATAGTTAATGATTGATATTAGCATTATAAGAAAAATCATGGCTATTCCAAAACCAATGAATAGTCCAATATTACCATATATTTCATTAGCCAAACTGTTTTGATTTCCATTTCGAAGTCCTTCAAAAGTGCCTTTGATGAATATGTTGGAGAAAAAATAAATCACCACTACTAGAAGTAATAACAATCCTCCATTAATGATAAAATAGTTTTTAAAGTAATTTTTTCCTTCCAACTTAAAAAAGTTAAAAGTATCTCCTACAAGAGCACTAAACTCTCTTTTTTTATAAAGTTGAAACATATTTTTTTGCTTTTTTATGAACTATGAAAGGATAAATTAAATAATAAAAACTGATTAATGATAACGTTATCAAAATAATTCCTACACTTAAATAGGTTGGCATTTCCATAGAATATCGTGTTACATAACCTTCTAAAAAACCAGCTGCAAATGTAAAAGGCATGGTACTTAAAAAGATTTTGAAACTATTTTGGAAACCAATTTTGAAAGATTCTAATCGTGAAAAAGTTTTGGGAAATAAAATACTTGCACCTAAAATAAAACCGGCACCTGCTTCAATTACCATAGCAAAAATTTCCATTGATCCATGAATCCAAATTCCTCTAACGCTTTCCCAAAATACGTCTCTTTGGTAAAAAAAATATTGGAATGAGCCTAACATGATACAGTTGTTTAATAAAACATAGAAAGTACCAATTCCTATGAAAATTCCTAAAAAGTAGGAGAGTGCTCCGACTTTTAGATTGTTTAAGGTAATTGCAATGAAGCCTCCCCAGTTGCTGCCAGTTTTATATACGGCGACAGGATTTCCGTCTTCAATGTTTTCTAAAGTCATATTTACATATTGATCGCCTAAAATTAAACGAACAAACGAATCGTCGTTTTTGGCAGAGACTACACCAATAGCAGTTAAAATAGTGAATATTAAAAACGCATACATTACGTATCTTCTATATTCATAAACAAGTAATGGCACTGCGGTTAAAAAGAAATGTTTTATCCGATTGGTTTCTGTTCTTTTGGTTTTATAAATTTTTTGATACGTTTGTGCAGCTAAATGGTTTAGATACACAACTGTTTTACTTTTAGGATAATACGTTTGAGCGTAGGACAAATCATTAACTAAATGTATATACAGATTGGCTAAATCATCTGGATTTTTTTTAGCTTTACCAAAAATTGCTTGTTCAAATTCAAGCCATTTTTCTTTATTTTGCTTTATGAATGCTATTTCTCTCATGAAATGCTAAAATATAAAATATGACACAATTATCAATAAATACTACACAAAATGTAAATATAAATTTTACAGCCGCTTCAGTTGGTGATCGAATTTTCGCACAACTACTTGATTTTCTGGTTATGATAGCTTATGCTGTAGTTGTAGGATTTATTTTAGATTTAACAGGTTTGGCTGCCGCAATTGAAGGTTTAGATAATTGGTCTAAAATGGCAATTTACTTGTTAATCTATTCTCCAATAATGTTTTATACCATAGTGCAAGAAAGTTTGTGGGAAGGACAAACAATAGGAAAACGAATAATGAAAACTAAAGTGATTAAACTAGATGGTTATCAAGCTAGTTTTGGAGATTACTTAGTACGCTGGTTATTTAGATTAGTAGAAATATTCATTGGAAATGGAGTTATAGCTTTAATAGCAGTAATTGCAAGTGCGAAAAATCAACGCTTAGGTGATATGGCTGCAGGAACTGCGGTTATTACTTTGAAAAATAAAATTAATATCAATCATACCATTATTCAAGATGTTCATTCTGATTATGTTCCTACGTATCCATTAGTAATTAAACTTTCGGATAATGATGTTAGGATTATCAAAGAAACATTTGAAATCGCAATTGTGTCTAGAGATTTTCAAACTATTGTGAAATTAAGAGAAAAAGTTATAGCAGTTACGGGTATAAAAAATCAATCAGGGAATGATCAAGATTTTATTAGAACTTTATTGAAAGATTATAACTATTACACTCAAAATATGTAATTTAAACTTATCTGTTTATATATAAATATCCAGTTAAAGGTTCTTTGTAATTTGGGTCGTTTAAATTAAGTATGTAAAAATACGTTCCTGCTGGAGCTAATGTACTTCCTATACCTTCTTCAACATAGCCATTCCAATCAGCTTTGTTGTTATTTCCTGTCCATAAATGTTTGCCCCAACGATTGTAAATCAATAACTCGAAGTTTACAAAAATATCGCGAAGACCATCGATGAAAAAAGTATCATTTGAACCGTCACCATTAGGAGAAACGGCATTGTAAACTACTGGCGGGCAATTTTCTGTTAAAAGCTGGAATGATGTAACAGAGAAACAACCGTTATCAATACGAACAAAAATTTCTTTTGGAGTGGTAAGTGCATCGTAATTAGAACTGTTTGCGATAGGATTTATATTTTGTACAGCATCATTATAGGTCTCATGAAAAGAAATTAAATGAGTAGGATTTGTGCTAACTAATGCAGCATATCCAGAAAAATCAAAAATTCCTCGAGTTAAACCAAGATTACAAGAAGTTAATGAGTTTAGGGGATTGAAAATAGGAGAAACTATCAATTCAATTTCTATTTGGAACGAATTATTATTTTCAATTAATTCAGGTCTAATTCCTGTTCCATTTCCAGCATCATCAACAACGGCTAGTAATGTGAAATTAGTAGGCACAGAACTTGGAATAGTTAATGTGATATTTCCGTTTTCGCTTCCTCCAATTGGAATGATATTTTGTGTGTATGTTGTAGCAATAGCCTCTGTTCCGACATAAAAGGTAATTGGAGTATTGGCTTGTAAAACTTCAGTGCTGTTCAAATTTGAGACGGTAAAATTCAAATTTACATCTCTTGAGTTGCATAATGTAGAAGGGTTATTAAGTGCTATTGTAGCATCGGGTAATTGACTATTTAGTTTGGTAACAACAGTATTCAACATTACATAATCTTGTCCTGATTGGAGTGATACTGTTGCAGATGTTGTACCAGGAACAATATAATTTTCAATAGAATAAACATCTAAATCCATGTTGTATAGATTTGTAGCGTTTGTTTCGGTATTAGTCCCGTTGAAAGCGTTATTACTTGGATTTAATGGATTACTAAGTATGTTAGTTACATTGTTTGCAGTAAAACTCAAGCGTTCACTTTCTTGTATAAAACGATCTCCTTCCCAAGCAATAAATCCTATTTTTGCACCTGTGTTGCTAATTAAATAAAGGTTATTAAGTTGTATAGTCATGTAGTCAATTATCCCAAGAGGTAGGTTGGGAGATAAGGCTTCTAAGCCTTGATAAATGTTTAATTGATTTAAAGTTAATGCCGGATTTTCATACACTACTAAAATTGCCCAACCAGCAAATTGTGTGGCATTTGATATATATGTAGGTACATAACTATTTAAATCAAATTCTGATAAGGTATATGTCCCATTTCCAGTGGTTTGAACAAAAGTTGTAATGTCTTTAAATGCACTGAAATATGTAAACTCATTTGCTGTTCCAACTACATTGCTTAGCAAGTCAGGGGACATATCAACACCATTTAATTTTATGTCGGTATCTCCAGGTCCGCTTCCTGCCCAATATAGGTAAGCTCTTTCAATTCGATCATTTACTCCAAGATTTAATGTCGCTGAAGATTGTGTATAAAGAAATGTCGGAGAAAAATTTGTATTCTCGGAAGGATTTAATGTATTACCAATGAAAGTAAAATCATAACGTCCGTTTATTTGCGTATACAACGAAATATCTTGCCCAAAGAATAAAAATGGTGATAAAAGAAATCCAATAAACAATAGGAGAGTAATTTTTTTAATCATTTGAGAGCCATTAATTTGGTTCCAAATTACTATATTTTTTTTAAAAAACGATATATTGAATTCAGATAACATAAAAAATTAGTAATTTTCCGAATTATTTAAAGGTTTTAATGAAGTATCAAATTCAAAAGTATTCAAACGAACATTATAAAGAATGGAACGAATTTGTAGCCCATGCTAAAAATGCTACATTCTTGTTTCATCGCGATTTTATGGAATATCATCAAGATCGATTTGAAGATTATTCTTTGTTGCTATTTGATGATAATCAAGAATTAATTGCCGTTTTACCCGCAAATAGAGTAGGAGAAACCCTTTTTTCGCATCAAGGACTAACGTATGGTGGGATTGTACTTCAAGAAAAAACAAAACTTTCCGATTTTATTTCAATTGCAAAATCGGTTTTTAAATATTTGAACGCACAACAATTTCAGAAAATTAATTTTAAAGAAATTCCACACATTTATACTCAAATCCCTTCTGATGAATTGCAATATTTGATGTTTTTGATGCAAGGAAGTTTGGTTAGAAGAGATGTTTTGTCTGTTTTAGATTTAAGCAATAATTTTACTTTTTCACGCGATAGAAAAAATGGAATCAAACGAGGTTTTAAAAATGATTTAGTAGTTAAAGAAGAGTCTAATTTTGAATCCTTTTGGAATGAAATATTAATTCCAAATTTAGCTGAAAAACATCAAGCAAAACCGGTTCATTCGTTAGAAGAGATTCAGTATTTACATAGTAAATTTCCAAAAAATATCCGACAATTTAATGTATATCAAAACGATAAAATTGTAGCGGGAACCACTATTTTTGAAACGGATTTAGTCGCGCATTCTCAATATATTTCTGGAAATTCTGATAAAAATGAATTGGGAAGTTTAGACTTTTTACACGATTATTTAATTTCCAACGTTTTTAAAGATAAAAAATATTTCGATTTCGGAATTTCCAATGAAAATCAAGGGAAAAATATAAACGAAGGTTTGTTGTATTGGAAAGAAAGTTTTGGAGCAAGAGCCATTTCACAAGATTTTTACGAAGTAGAAATAAAAAATCACACCCTTTTAGATAACGTTTTACTATGATACATTTCCTAAATTTAAGAAAACTAAACCAACCTTTTGAAACTGCTTTTCAGAAAAAGATGAAGCAATTTTTAGAAGGTGGCTGGTATATTTTAGGTAATGAAGTAAAACAGTTTGAAACAGATTTTGGAGCTTATTGTGGAACGAAACATTGTATCGGTGTTGGCAACGGTTTAGAGGCATTGGTTTTGATTTTCAAAGCTTACATTCATTTAGGAAAACTACAAAAAGGCGATGAGGTAATTGTTCCTGCAAATACTTATATCGCTAGTATTTTAGCCGTTTTACAAGCTGATTTAGTTCC
>NZ_JAIWOF010000196.1 GCF_020217025.1 Flavobacterium sp.
TGTTTTAGTGGAACCTCGATTAGCAACTTACAATCTTAATCCGGAAGAAATTGAAGCTAAAATCACATCGAAAACTAAGGCTATTTTGCCAGTTCATTTATATGGTCAATTGTGCGAAATGAAAGCTATTAATGAAATCGCTCAAAAGCATAATTTATTAGTTATTGAAGATGCCGCGCAAGCACATGGAAGTCAGTTTTCAGAAAATGAAACAGCAGGAAATTTATCGAATGCTGCTGCGTTTAGTTTTTATCCAGGAAAAAATTTAGGAGCTTTAGGCGATGCAGGTGCTATTACAACCAATGATGATGAGTTAGCAAATGTTTTGTTTTCCATGCGAAATTATGGTTCAAAAGTAAAATATGAAAACGAAATTATTGGTTTTAATTCAAGATTGGATGAACTACAAGCGGCTTTTTTAAATATCAAATTGAAACAATTAGATTCGGAAAATGAATTTCGTAGAAGTATGGCAAAACGCTATCTTTCGGAAATAAAAAATGATAAAATCATTATACCAAATTGGGATTTATCTCAAAATCACGTGTTTCATTTGTTCGTCATCAGAACTTCCAATCGAATGGATTTGCAAAATTATTTGAAAGAAAACGGAATTGAAACGATAATTCATTATCCAGTCCCACCACATAAACAAAAAGCTTTAGCGAATTGGAATACTATGTCGTTTCCTATTACCGAAAAAATTCATAAAGAAGTGTTGAGTATTCCATTGAATTCGGGTTTAAAAGCTTCCGAAATTCAACACATTATAACCACTTTAAATAACTATTAATTTTGAATATTTTAAAGAAAACACTTCAAAATCAATTATTTAAAGCGGCAACTTTAAATAGTGTAAGTATTTTAGTTCGTTTGATATCGGGTTTTATTTCTTCTAAGGCAATTGCTTATTTTATTGGACCTTCAGGAATGGCATTAATGGGTAATCTTAGGAATTTTACATCTACACTCGAAAATATCGGAATTTTAGGTTTGCAAAATGGAATAGTTCAAAACAGTGCTAAAAATCAAGAAAGTAAAGAACAATTAAACCATTGGGTAACTTCTTTATTTTGGTTTTTTTTCATTTTATCTTTAGCTCTGAGTTTTTTAGTTTTTCTTGGAAATGGATTTTTTGGAAAACAAATTTTTGGTTCTAGTTCTAATTATTATTTTATATTAAATTTTATTGCTTTTGTAATCCCTTTTCAAGTACTACATTTGTTTTTTGTAGCCATTCTAAATGGTTTTAGTGAGTACAAAAAAGTTACTTACGTTTCTATTTTTAGTTATGTTGTTGGGTTACTCACTTCTTTGTATTTAATGTGGAAATATGGTATCAATGGAGCTTTAATTTCGATTTCAGTATTGTCAATATTTCAGTTTTTATTTTCGGGATATTACTTTGGACAACATTTTTCTTTGCGATTAATTTTACAAAATAAAAAAATAGATTTTAGAAGCATAAATCACTTACTTCCGCTAGGATTAATGACGCTTTTTTCGGCGGTTGTAGGGCCAATTATTTATATTTTTATTAGGAATTTAATAAGTGAAGAATCATCATTAGATGCTGCGGGACATTATGAAGCAATGCAACGAATATCAGGGTTTTATATGATGTTTGTTACTACTTTAATAACATTTTATTTTTTACCAGAACTCACAAAAGCAAAATCATTAGATGAAGAACGCAAACTAACATTTGTATTTTACAAAGGCATAATTTCAATTTTTGGGATTGGATTAGTTGTAATTTATTTTTTAAGGCATTTTGTAATTCAAGTTTTATTAACAAAAGAATTTGAGTTGGTTTCAGATTTGTTTTTATGGCAACTTTTAGGTGATTTTTTCAAGGCATTATCTTTGATTTTAGGAATTCGTTTTTATGCTAAAAAAATAATGAAAGGCTATTTTGTAACGGAGATTATTTCATTTACAATTTTATTTTACTCGAGTTATTTTCTTATTCCAAAGTTAGGAAGTGAAGGCGCTGTAATGGCTTATGCAATAACTTATGCGGCTTATTTTTTTATTTTAGTTATTTATTTCAGAACATTATTCTTTAAACCAACAACCTAAATACTTCCCAGCTATAACTTTGTAATCATGTTCTTTTTCGATAAAATTTCGAGCATTCTCAGAAATTTCTATTATTTTTTCTGGATGTTCAATTAAATAGGAAAGCTTTGCTGCAATTTTGTTTTCATCAGGTAATGCATTAATACAAATTTCATCTTCTTGCAACTGATACTGATTTAAAAAATCGGTTTCAGCACCAGTAAAAACCACTTTTCCTTTCGTCATAGCTTCTAAAGCATTATAGCCTTGATCGTAAGCAAAAACTTGGTCTAGTAGAATATGTGCTTTGTTGTAAATGGAAATATATTCATCATACGGAAGGTTTTCAGTCACAATTATTTCTACTTTATCAGCATATTTTTTTCGAACGATTTCTAAAGCTTTTTCGAAATAATTAATTCCTTTTTTAAGATAACTCAATCGATTAATTCCAAGAAAAATTACGATTTTAGTTATGTTTTCTAAAGGTTGAAAAACAATTTTATCCGTATTTATTGGGTTTGGAATAAACGTGGTTGAAAATCCCATTTTTTGCATCGGAATTTCATAATCTAAATCAGATGTGATTAGTTGTTTACAATTTTTATTCAACCATTCAAAGGTTTTTCGATAACTTTCTTTTCGATATTTTAAAGGGAATTGAAAATGTTTTTCCAAAGATTTGTCTTGAAAATAAGGAGTTAAAACCGAATATTTTAGTTCGTTTTGAAACCAATAATCCACGACAGGAACTTCATCACCACAAATTAATAAACTTCGACTTTTGATTTTTTTGAACAGCTTTTTATATAAAAAACGTGATAAAATTGGATACGTTTCTAAAGCATCAGAATTAATCAGTTGTAAATGATCATACTTATTAAATTCGGATAATAGAAAATAAAATCGAATCGCTTTTTCAATTTTTTCTAAATCTAGATTTGAGACTTTTCGAATGCTTTTAAATAGAAAATTAGCTGTTTTGTTATTGTTACATATTCGAGCATAAATAGAATAATCAACTGGAAATTTCTTGAATTTATCACCACAACCCACAATTGTGACTTCATGACCAAGCGCTACTAATCCTTCTTTTAAAGAGTTGTGTAGTCTGCTGTATTCACCAAGTAATAGTATTTTCATAAATAAATCTAAGTCAAGTCACTAATCACTAATCACTAATCGCTATATTTGTGTAAATATAGTACAATTGCTAAATATGTATCAAAAAACGGATATTCAAATTTTAATTGCCACGATGAATCGAACTAATTTCGATTTTTTGAAAGCGATGTTTGTATTTTCTGATTTTTCAAATTTTAATTTATTAGTAATCAATCAAACGACTCCAGATAAATTATTACAATCTGATTTTGAAAATGTTGAAGTAATCAATTCTTTTGATAAAGGATTGTCTAAAAGCAGAAATTTAGCATTACAAAAGGCTTCTAAAGATTTGGTTATTTTAACTGATGATGATGTGGTTTTTCAATCGAGTTTTGAAAATTTTGTGTTAAATGCATTCAATTCCAATCCTAATCATGATGGTTTTCGATTTCAGTATGAAAATGAAAATGGAAATTTTCCCAAAAAATATCCAAAACGTTTTTTATCAAAACTTTCAAATTTTGAAATATTAAATGCATCTTCGGTTGAATTGGTTTTTAAAAAGGATAGTATCAAATCCAAAGGTGTACTGTTTGATGATAATTTTGGCTTGGGATCTACATTTTACATGGGAGAAGAAGCTATTTTTGTTTCTGATGTTATAAAAGAAGGTTTGAATATAGGTTTTGTACCAAAAACAATATTAATTCATTCCGATTTATCAACGGGAGAAAAAACAAGTAGTTCAGAATTATATTTTGTACAAAGTGCTGTTTTTTATCGCATTTTTGGTAAAATGTATTTATTTTGGGTAGCTTTGAAATTATTTTTTGATTTAAAACAAAGTAAAATTAACTTTACTCAAGTTTATTACCTATTTAATCAAGCGCTTAAAGGAAAAAAAGCTTATGTCAACGCTACAAAATTGTAAAATACTTTCTATTCCAAAGATTGAAGACCCTAGAGGAAATCTTTCGGTAATTGAAAATGATGTAATTCCATTTGATATCAAACGCGTTTATTATTTGTATGATGTGCCTAGTGGAGCTGAACGTGGCGGACATTCTCATAGAGAACAATATGAGTTTTTAGTTGCACTTTCAGGAAGTTTCGATGTGATTTTAAACGATGGGAATCAACAAAAAACAATTTCACTTAACAAACCTTTTGAAGGTCTTTTAATAACGAATGGAATTTGGCGTGAATTGAAGAATTTTTCTTCTGGTGCTGTTTGTTTAGTAATTGCTTCGGATGTGTTTTCTGAAGAGGATTATATACGTGAGTTTGAGGATTTTCTTGCGGCAAAAGTTTAATGATACACTGAAAATTCAATCCCGTATTTTTTTAATAAATGTTTCGTCTTTAAAAGGAAACGCAAAATAAAGCTAGGCATAAACAATAAGACTTTTGTTTTGAATGGAATTTTAGAAGTAATGTCTTTTAAATAAAAGTTTGATTTTTCTAAATCTCCAGCAATTCTAAATTGCAAAGCATATTCTAAACGATAAGAATCGAGAAAATTTCTCAAGTTTTCATTTTTGTTTTCTGCTTTTTGAAATTGGTCAAAATCCATTAATTTCTTTTTAGAAATAGGCGTTTTTGATAATTGATTGTCTAATGAAAAATTATATTCAACAGTAAATAAATTGGTTATTGCTACTGGTTTTTCAATTGCAATTTTAGTGTATAATTCTAAATCTTGACCGCTACTAATTTCTGAATTGAAAAGAAAATCGTTTTTTAAAACCGATTTTGGAATAGCAATGGCAGAAGTTAATCCAACTCGGTATGCTTTACTTGCTTTGAAAAAATCAGATAATATGCCTCTGAAATCATTAGAAGCCGATGGAGAATAAGTAGTTTTAAACGATTTCTTGTTGGAAATTTTCATGAAATACCGACTTCCATAAATACCACAATTTGGGAAATCGTTATAAAGTCTGAAAAGTTCTTCCAAATGATTAGGATACCAATAATCATCGGCATCTAAAAAAGCAATTAGTTCTCCAGTAGCTTTTTCAATTCCTAAATTACGAGCAGCCGCAGCTCCTTTGTTTTCTTGTTGAAATAATCGGATTCTATTATCTGAAAATTGCGAAACAATTTCAAAGCCATTATCTGTCGAACCATCGTTTACAATTATTACTTCAAAGTCTGTAAAAGTTTGAACTAATAAGTAGTTTAAGGTTTCTGAAATGATGAAACCTTTGTTGTAAAGTGGTATGACGACTGATATTTTTGGCATGTTTATTTGGTTGCAAAAAGTATAACTTCCTTATCAGAAAACCCTAAATAAGCGTCTTTTTCAAATTGCTTAACAGCAATAGTAAATCCTGAATTTTCTAAACGATTTTTCAATCCATCAATCGAATAAATTCTCACATGATCTTCTTGTCCAAAATGCAATAATCGCTCAGCTTCTGATGTAATTGAATAATCTTCATAGATTTCACCTTCTTTAAATGGTGTTTGAATCAAAGCGGTTCCATTAGGTTTCAAAACGCGATGTAATTCACTCATTGCTTTTACATCATCAATAACATGTTCTAAAATATGATAACAAATGATTAAATCAAATTGATTGTCTTGTTCTGGAATTTGAGTAATGTCGAAAGTAACGTCAGCAATAAAATCTCCAGATAAATCAGATGCAATATATTTTATGTTTTTTTCTTTTTTCCATTTTCGAAACAAAGGTCGAGAAGGTGAAAAGTCTAAAATTTGAATATCACTTTTAATATAGTTCTCTTTTGCTAATTGCCACAAACGGCGATCTCTGGAAAGACTTCCGCAATTAGGACAAAGTAAGTCGTGATTAGGTAAATGAACCCAATCTGAAGCTTTGAAATCACAAATAGTACATTCATGGTTGCTCCCTTTTTTAAAAATCGCATAGCATTTTCGTAAAATAGGTTCGATTCTAAAAAGTAATTTTTTAGGAATAAATCGGGTTAGACTATTTTTTAACGAATTATACATGTTGTTTTTGATTGAGTAAACAAAAGTAACCTAATTTGTATAAATCTAAAATAATCAAACTCGGATTAGAAGAAGTAAGGTTAGCAATCATCTGTTTCGAAAGTTTTTTAAACAAAAAACGAATCACACTATCAAGTTGCCAAAACTGAACGAATCGGTAAGCTTTCCCAATTTTGGTGTCTTTCAAATCTAATTTGTTACTTATAATCAACTGATTCAAAGTAGTTACTGCTTTTTCGGTTTTCTCGATAAAAGTTAAACTAGTTTCTGTATTAAAGTGAACTAATCGGTTTTCAATATGTTGAATAGGAATGTTATTGTTTTTTAATTGTTTGATAAAAACCACATCTTCATATCCATAATCTTTTACATTGTAAGGAAAATGATAGTTGGAAAGCAACTCTTTTTTGAGTAATAAATTCCAAGTAAACACAAAATGATAAGGGTTTTTCAAACGTTCCGATAATGAAATACTTTCGCGCTCATTACCATATTTCCAGCGAAGTAGTTTGTCTTTTTCCGGTTTTTGATTGGGATAAGTTACACCGCCAAATAAGACTTGTGTTTTTTTATCTATAGCAGCAATTAAGCCTTGTAAATACGTTTTTTTTTCTGG
This sequence comes from Flavobacterium sp., assembly GCF_020217025.1. GTDB lineage: Bacteria > Bacteroidota > Bacteroidia > Flavobacteriales > Flavobacteriaceae > Flavobacterium. Next base: position 6,764 of record NZ_JAIWOF010000196.1, read on the forward strand.
AAAAGCATCCGCTTCCATAATTAAAACATAGTTAAATTGCGCTCGATTATTTAATAAATTGATGTTGTTTCCTCTACCTAAATTTTCATGATTTAAAGTGTAAGAACAATGCTGTAAAAGATTGATCTCAGAGTTTTCTTGTAAGAAAGTTTTGCTAGCGTCATCCTGAACTAAGATTTCATAAGCAATCCCTAGAGCATCAGCCTGACTTTTTAATTCCGTAACTAATGGATAAACATTGTAGTTATATGTAGGAATTAAAATCGATAACATTTAAACCGTTCTTTGAACTACTTCAAACATTTTTCCACCTTCAAATTTCAACGTTTTTGATGGGTATTTTAAAACCAATGCATAATCGTGAGTTGCCATTAAAATGGTTTTTCCATTTGCATTAATTTTTCTTAGTACTTCCATGATTTCAACACTAGTTTGTGGATCAAGGTTTCCTGTTGGTTCATCCGCTAAAATTAATTCCGGGTCGTTCAATAAAGCTCTTGCAATTCCTACACGTTGTTGTTCTCCGCCTGAAAGCTGGTGTGGCATTTTAAAAGCAAATCCTTTCATGCCAACTTTATCTAAAACTTCTTCAATTTTAGCATCCATTTCAGCTTTTTCAATCCAACCTGTTGCTTTTAAAACGAAAAGTAAATTATCTTTCACACTTCGGTCAGATAATAATTTAAAATCTTGAAAAACAACTCCTAATTTTCTTCTCAAATACGGAATATCGCTTTCTTTTAAAGTTTTTAAATCATAGTCTACGACGCTTCCTTCGCCTTCGGTTAAAGCTAAATCTGCGTAAAGCGTTTTTAAGAAACTACTTTTTCCAGAACCTGTTCTACCAATTAAATAAAGAAACTCGCCATGTTTTACATCAATGTTAACATCGGTTAAAACTGGATTTTTATCTTGATAAATCGTTACATTTTTTAAGGATAGAACTGATTGCGACATATATAAATTGGATTTTAAAATGTAAAAGTAATAACTTATGGTTCTGTATCAAAATTTTAAACCAATTTCGATTAAAATTATTGTGTTTGGTTAAAAACTATGTTCAAAAATTGTACAATAATATGTTAAGAACCTTCGTTAATACTTACAATAAGCCTTATATTTGGAACTTATAAATAACGAATCACATGATAAAGTATTTAAAACTTTCTTTTTTAATGGTGTTTTTTTCGGGAACACTTTTAGCCCAACAAACTTCTGTTTACACGCACGAATTAACTGAGTTTAATCGCGCTGTAGAATTGTACAAAGACAAACAGTATCAAGCAGCTCAAATTCTATTCGATAAAGTAAAACCGAAAACCGATAATATGGAAGTAGAATCAGATTGTGCTTACTATATTGCCAATTGTGCGATTCGTTTGGACCAAATGGGAGCAGACGTTTTGGTAGAAAGTTTTGTAGAAGATTATCCAACGAGTACGAAAACGAATCAAGCGTATATTGAAGTAGCGCATTACTATTTTGATCAAGGAAATTATCCAAAATCTCTAGAATGGTTTGATAAAGCGGATTCGAATAATATGTCGCAAGCCGAAAGAGAAAAATATAATTTCCAAAAAGGATATGCTTATTTCACAGCTAAAAACACGAAAGAAGCTACAAAATACTTCAACCAAGTAGTAAATTCGAAGACTTTTGGAAGTCAGGCGAAATATTATTTAGGTTACATGTCGTATGAAACCGATGATTACAAAAGCGCGAATCAATATTTCGAGCAAGTTTCCGACCAAGACAAATACAAAGAAAAAATGGGCTATTTCCAAGCGGATATGAATTTCAAGCTTGGAAATTTCCAGAAAGCTATTGATTTAGGTTTAGAACAAATGCCAAAATCAAAAGGTGAAGAAAAAAGTGAATTATCGAAAATCATAGGAGAAAGTTATTTCAATTTAAAACAATACGACAAAGCGCTTCCTTATTTATTGGCTTATAATGGTAAAAAGGGAAAATGGACGAATACCGATTTTTACCAATTAGGTTACACGTATTACCAACAAAAAGATTACGAAAACGCCATTTCTCAATTCAATAAAATTATTGGTGGAAATGATAGTGTTGCTCAAAATGCGTATTATCATTTAGCAGAAAGTTATTTGAAAACCGATAAAAAGCAACAAGCATTAAACGCTTTCAAAACGGCTTCTGAAATGGAATTTGATTTGAAAATTCAAGAAGATGCGTATTTGAATTATGCAAAATTAAGTTACGAAATCGGAAATCCATACAAATCGGTTCCAGAAGTGATGAATGATTACATGGCGAAATATCCAAATACGCCTTACAAATCCGAAATCAATACGTTGTTGATTAGTTCGTATATTACTTCGAAAAACTATAAAGAAGCATTAGTTTTATTGGAAAAAAATAAATCTCCAGAAAATAAATTAGCCTATCAAAAAGTAACGTTTTACAGAGGTTTAGAATTGTATACTGATGGTGATTATAAAGGGGCTTATGCCTTATTTAAAAAATCGTTAGCCGAAAATAAAGATGCAAAATTCACCGCGAGAGCAACTTTCTGGAAAGCAGAAACCGAATACAATTTAGACCAATTTGAAGAAGCAAAATTGAGTTTCAAACAGTTTTTAAATTCGGCTGAAGCTTCAAATACGCCTGAGTTTGCTAATGCAAATTACAACTTAGCGTATTCGTATTTCAAGTTGAAAGAATATGAAAATGCAATTCAATATTTTGATACTTATACAAAATCGGCTAAAGATGATAGAGTTCGTTTAACGGATGCCTATTTGAGATTAGGAGATTGTAATTTTATGGCAGCAAAATATTGGCCAGCTATGGATGCGTACAACAAAGCTATCGATATGAAAAGTGTGGATGCGGATTATGCAGCGTTCCAAAAAGGAATCAGTTACGGATTTGTAAGCAAACCAGATCGTAAAATTGAAGATTTAGAGAAATTCTCAAAAACGTTTCCAAACTCGCAATATGCGGATGATGCTTTGTATGAATTAGGAAATACTTACGTAAATCAAAACCAAAACGATAAAGGAATTGCAACTTACGATAGATTAATCAACGGATACAAATCGAGTTCGTATGTAGCAAAAGCGATTTTAAAACAAGGATTAATTTATTACAACGGAAACAAGGAAGATTTAGCAATTACTAAGTTCAAAAAAGTAGTAGCTGAATATCCAAATTCACCTGAATCTATCGAAGCCGTTTCAACTGCACGACTAATTTATGTAGACAAAG